>JAPPDQ010000518.1 GCA_028875495.1 Chloroflexota bacterium | reverse complement strand
TATATCGAGGAACCGGCCGGGGCTCCGTACGTCGAAAGGGTCGAGCGCGCCTCGACCAGCGCCTCGACAAACGACTGTGGCTCGTAGGAACTATCAGCGTTTAGTCGAGCCAATATCTCGCTGCGAATGCTCGCGAAGTCGGAGTCCGACGCAGCAAATGGCCCAATCGCCTCGCCCGGCCCGTCCGTGTCGATGAACACGACCTTGCTGCCGTCTTGCTGTGTGGCCAAGAGGCCAATAAGCGAGAGTGTAAGCGGGATGGCCTGCCCCGACTCACGGACCGACGAAGAGTCCACGACAATAACGTCCAATCCCTGCGTTGAATCGGTATCCGCGAATGCGGCCGGCGACGATGCCGCCAGCCAGCCCAACAGCACGGCGATGACCGCGCTCCCGATAGAAACCAGTCGTGCACGTCGCATCATAATACCTCCAATTAGCCGAAGTATAAGAACGAGATGAAAAAAGTTCAAGATGCTGAGGGACGATGATATTGCGTATTCTGACGATTGAGACGCACCGGTGAGGCTGGTGGAAAACTGTTCGGCAGGTCGCTCTGAGCGGTTGAGGAGGAAACGCGCGCTCTATGGAAAACCGTAGTAGGCGCGCGTGCTATGCACTAGCCACAGGTACTGTTGGATAGTTCACTTCCGGAGGTTGCTAAGACTCAGGGTTTAGAGCCTAGGCGAGAAGAGTGCAACATGCTCTAATTTAGCTCCCTGTCGGACCGTAATGACCACCGAACAGGAATCGGGGTTTCATTGCCTAATGTGCAACTTGCCACGTGTACCGGGCATCGAGCGAGTCACTGCAACTGCTCTGCAGATACGATTTTCCACTCTCCCTCGATCTGTTGGAAGATCATGTGAATGCGCAGCACGTTTAGAGGGTTTTTCACGTTCCAATGCATTTCTCTAGTTTCGTCATCTACTGCCTCGGGTGGGCTCACCTCGGTCACAATCAATTTAATGGCAAACGTCTTCATCAGCTCGATGTTTTCAGTGAGCTCTTCTTCCTCCTGCAGGCGGTAACTCTCCTCCAGGAACCCCAAAGCCTTTTCGAGCTCGTATGAGTTGATAGCCTCCCAATAGGCGGAGCCCACCATCCTGAGGGCCTCCGCCTCCTGAGCATCCAGTGGTGGGCTGGCCTCCGGGGTTGCGGTAGGCTCCGTCTCTCCCGATTCGCTCTGTGGACTGGGTATCGGTGTAGCGGTAGGCTCCGGTGTGGGCGTAGGACTGGGCATGGGTGTAGCCGTAGGCTCCGGCGTAGGCGTCGGTGTGGGTTCCGGTGTAGCGGTAGGCTCCGGCGTGGGCGTTGGTGTGGGAGCGGACTCCGTCAAGTTGCCGCAAGCAGCACCGGCTACGATCACGATCGCTAGCGCCACAGACATTGCCCACGGGTTCAAAGTCATTCTCATTGACCCCAGAGTCTTCTCCTGCCGGATCTGTCTCCATTTCCAGTGGTTGCACGGAGCATAATCGTGAGTCCAGTCACTGTCAACACGCTCGTCCTGTCGTGCGGTTCCGCGAGGCGGAAAGTGCCTGTGTGATACTATTTCGAGGCTGGGTGCGGAGTTGGAGCGCAGTGAGAATATGCGAATATCGGTTGTCGCGCTGCTGGGGTTCTTCGCAGTGATTGTCACCGCAGCGGGCTGTGGCGGCGACGGCAAGGGCGAGACCGAGGAAGCGGCTCTTCAAGTTCGCGGACTCGTGACCTATGTGCAAGCCCGGTCACTTCTCGAACTGGAGTCACTGCAAGTAGTCGACGGGCAAAATATCGTCTGGGAATTTCGTCCGGGGCCTCAAGGGGTGACGGGTACGGGACACGACTACACTCCTTCACACCTACGGCAGCACATGGTGCAGGGAGTGCCCATAATCGTCACGTACAGGGAGAGGGACGGCGTCCTCACGATAGTCAGCATCAGCGAATAGAAGACCGAGCATGGAACAGAACGGAAACCGGACAGAATTCCTAGAGAACGTGCGAAGGGCCCTTGGACGTACCGCCCCTGCTGCCGAAGTTGAAGTCCCCGACGCCACCGCGTTGTCGGACGACCGTAACGTTGTTGATAGACGAGTAGAAGCTATCGGCCAAGACATTAATTCACGCGCCGACGAACTTATCGAAGAGTTGGTCGTCTCCGCTGAGGCTGCCGGATGGATCGTCCGCCGTGCCGGCTCATCCGACGCGGCGGCCTATATTCGCCAAGTCGCTGAGACTCTCGAATCTACGAGTGTGCTCCGCTCCGATCACGCAGTTTTGGATGAAATAGGCTTGGAAGCGGCGCTCGAAGGAACGGCCATAGGGCTTCAGCGGATTACCCATGACGAGTCGGGGCCGAGCCGCGACGTGCAGCGCGCGAAGTTCCGCGAGGACATGATCGTAGCCGACATCGGTGTGACCGGCGTCAGTCACGCGATCGCCGAGACAGGGAGCGTGTCCATCGCGGCGGGTAGGGGAGTGAGCCGGCTGATTTCCCTTTTGCCACCCGTGCACATAGCGGTCGTGCGTCGCGACCAGATCGTCCCCAGCTTGGACGAGCTCTTCTCCCTCCGCCGCAGCGAGTTCCTGGAAAACGGATCGCTCGACTACACCAACATCATCTCCGGCCCCAGCAGGTCGGCGGACATCGAGCAGACTCTCATCAAGGGAATGCACGGACCGCGCGAGGTCCACATGGTCATTTTAGAGTAGTTTCCTACCCGAAGACCTTGCCCCCCACCTGCATGAATCGCATCGCCTCGGCTACGGCGTCCGCGATCAGTTCCCCTCCGCGCGTGGAAGCTTCCTCGAGTGACATCGGCGCGCTGACGATGGAGGCTACAGCGTGGATACCTTCCGCGTGAACGTCCTCAAAACCCTGACCAAGTGATCCGGAAACGGCGACGACGGGAATGTCCCTTTCCCTTGCACGCCATGCGACACCTATCGGGGCTTTGCTGTAGACCGTCTGGAAGTCGAGTTGGCCTTCGCCGGTGATTACCAAGTCGGCCCCTTCCAGCTTATCGTCCAGTTCGACCTGATCGAGGACGATATCCACCCCGGCCCGCAGCGAACCGTCGAGGAACGCCATCATTCCGCCGCCGAGGCCGCCCGCTGCGCCGGAGCCGGGGACATCGTTGATGCTCGTTCCGATATCGCGCTCTACGACCCGGGCGAAGTTCTTAAGGGCCGCATCGAGTTGCTCCACCAGTTCGGGAGTAGCGCCCTTTTGCGGACCATACACCGCCGACGCTCCCTCCGGCCCCGTGAGCGGATTCGACACGTCGCAGGCGACCGAAAACTGCGCTTCAGTCGCACGCCCGTCCAGTCCGGACGTGTCTATCCTGCGCAGATCGGCTAGCGCTGCCCCACCGGGAGGTAGGTCGGTTCCCTCCTCGTTCAGCAGTCTTGCGCCCAGCGCTTGGGCCATGCCCGCTCCGGCGTCGTTCGTCGCGCTGCCGCCGATGCCCACGATAAAGCTGCGAAATCCTGCGTCCAGCGCTTCGCGGATCACCTCTCCGAGACCGAACGTGGTCGCCCGCAGAGGATCGCGCTCGTCGAGCGACAGCAGGGCCAGGCCGGAGGTCCGCGCCATTTCGATCGTGGCGGTCTCTCCGTCGCCGAGCGCCCCCCACTCGGCCATAACCGGCTTTCCGATGGGGCCGGTGACCGTGGCGGAGCGTATTTCGCCGTCTGTCGCCTCGACCAGAGTCTCCAGCGTGCCATCGCCTCCGTCAGCCACCGGCACGAGGACGGTCTCAGCGTCGGAGACGACTCTCCTGACTCCCTCCTCCATAGCCTTGGCGACATCGAGCGCGGAGATGCTGCCCTTGAAGCTCTGAGGCGCGATAACGACCTTCATTACGTGTCTTCCTTAGTAGCGAAATGTGCGGATACTATATCAGCGGGAACGAGTGTTGCGTAGGGCAGGGGAGGTGTCCGGCGCCCTCGCGGCGAACGCAGGGTTGTCGGCAGAGCCGTGATGTCCCGTTCGACACACATAGAACGGTTGACGCCTTTCAGTTCGGATGAGTATACTGATTATTGATACGGCCTTCTGGTGGTTCTAGCGAAGCGGACCCACCCGTTCCCATCCCGAACACGGAAGTGAAACGCTTCAGCGCTGACGATACTGCACTGGTGACGGTGTGGGAAAATAGGTCACTGCCGGGGGGCTTTTTCTCATTTCCTTGTTCGCTTGGCAGCACTTCACACCCTGCTCGATTTCCGTTCACTTTTCCTGTTCAAAACCGTCCCCCAATGAGGGTGCCCGGTGTCCGGGAACGTGTCAAAACCCCGCCTTACAGGTGGTTTGCATCGAATTTCCCCTGTGCTACAATGAAGCTAGCGTATCGGAGAAAGGAGTCCTGGTTACTTAGAGTCCCAGGGGAAGTTACCCGCCCTCCGCGTCACGACGCTGTTTCTCCCCCTGGTCAAGTCTCATCATTACGACTGTCTTAACAGCCTCCGCAGCAATCGGCAAGTTTCCAGGAATCGAAGTGCAACGTGACCTCGCAACACGAGGAAGATAGCAGTATTCAGGATATGGGAGAGCTCCTCGACTCCGTCGAGGACATGAAGCCGCTCCGGCGAGGCGATGTCGTCGAAGGGATTGTCATGCGCGCCGATCCCGGCGCGGAAGGTCTTCTGCTCAACGTGGGACACAAGGCCGAGGGCCATGTACCGTCCAACGAAATGAAGTCCATGTCGGAGGACGACCTTGCGGAGCTAGGCGTAGGCGACACAGTCCTCGCCATGGTTATCAGGGGGGAGACCGACGAAGGCTCCGCAATTCTGTCAATCGACCGTGCGGCGGGCGAGGTCGGCTGGAAGACTCTGCAGGACGCGTTGGACGCCAACGAGCGCGTGGAGGGAAAGATCATAGGATTCAACCGGGGGGGCGCGATCGTAATGACCGAGAGCGTTCAGGGGTTCGTCCCTATGTCACAGTTGGCGACCGTATCTCGCGACAGGGCTCGCGTCGCGGCGCAGGGCAGTGGAGGGGAGGATGCTCCCGAAGAATCGCCCGACATCGGTCGTACGATTGAGTTGAAGGTTCTAGAGTTGAACAGGGGACGCAACCGCGCGATCCTGTCCGAACGGCAGGCAATGCAGGAGCTTCGCGAGGAGCGCAAGGCGAAGCTGATCGACGAGTTGACGGAAGGAGAGGTACGACGCGGACGAGTTACGGGCATCAGCACATTCGGCGCGTTCGTCGATCTAGGCGGTGCGGACGGCCTGATCCACATCTCCGAACTGTCTTGGAGCAACGTCAACTCACCGGGAGACATCGTGAGTGTCGGCAACGAAGTCGATGTCATGGTGCTACGGGTCGATGCCGAGCAAAAGAAGATAGCCTTGAGCCTGAAGAGGCTCCAACCGGAACCGTGGGAGACGATTGAAGAGCGATACGAGGTCGGGGGCATCGTGGACGGCGTGGTGACGAAGCTTACCGACTTTGGGGCTTTCGCCAGGGTGGAGGACGCGGTCGAAGGCCTGATACACATATCCGAGTTGACCACGCGCATCATTAGCCATCCCCGCGAGGTCGTTCGAGAGGGTGACGCGGTCCGCCTCAAGGTCTTGCGGATCGAGCCGGAACGGCGAAGACTTGGGCTAAGCCTCAAGCAGGCCGAACCGGAAGAGTTTTAAGGTACTATAGTGACGTGCCGCCCCGGCGTCCGCGAAGCCGGGAAGCGGCTGGGAGAAACGATATGACAAGCCGGTTCGAAAAATTCTCCGAGAGAGCGCGGAAGGTCCTCTCCCTTGCACAGGAAGAGGCCCAGCGTTTCAACCACAACTACATCTCGACGGAGCATATCCTTCTGGGACTCGTTAGGGAGTCCGAGGGTGTCGCCGCGAAGGTATTGTCGAATCTCGGTGTCGAATTGGCAAAGGTGCGTTCTTCCGTAGAATTTATCATTGGGCGTGGTGAGCGACCGGCGACCGGCGAGATCGGACTTACCCCTCGCGCCAAGAAGGTAATCGAGCTTGCGGTGGACGAGGCGCGCCGGCTGAATCACCACTACATCGGTACTGAGCATCTTCTTATCGGCCTGATGCGTGAGGGCGACGGCGTCGCGGCCAGCGTCCTCGAAACGCTCGGTATCACCTTGGACAAAGTCAGGGCCGAGACAACGAGGATACTCAGCCAGACCGTCCAGCACTCACAGGCAGGGACTGGAGGGAGGACGACTTCCCGCACTCCCACACTCGATCAACTCGGGATAGATCTTACATCCGCGGCCCGCGCGGGCAAGCTCGATCCGACCGTCGGCAGGGAAAAGGAGATCCAGCGCGTCACGCAGATTCTCAGCAGGCGCACCAAGAACAATCCGGTCCTGGTAGGTGAGCCGGGCGTCGGCAAGACGGCCATCGTCGAGGCCCTCGCCCAGCAGATCGCGAGCAACGATGTTCCGTCGACCTTGCAGGGCAAGCGGCTGGTGACCCTGGACATGGGAGCGCTGGTCGCGGGCACGAAGTACCGCGGTGAGTTCGAGGAACGCCTCAAGAAGGTTGTCGACGAGATTAAGGCCTCTGAGAACTGCGTGCTCTTCATCGACGAGATACACACGATGGTAGGAGCGGGGGCAGCCGAGGGAGCGGTAGACGCCGCCAACATCCTCAAGCCTTCGCTGGCTCGCGGCGAGTTGCAGTGCGTCGGGGCAACCACCCTGGACGACTACCGCAAGTACGTCGAGCGCGACCCCGCGCTTGAAAGACGGTTCCAGCCCATAACGGTGGAGGAGCCTGCGGTAGACGAGACCATCGAAATACTTCGCGGAGTGAAGGGTCGTTACGAGGAGCATCATCAGCTCGACATCAGCGATGACGCCCTCATCTCGGCCTCCAACCTCGCGGCGCGTTTCATCCCCGATCGATTCATGCCGGACAAGGCCATAGACCTCATAGACGAGGCGGCCTCGCGAGTCCGCATCAACTTCACCACGGCCCCGTTCTCGGTCAGCCAGGTCTCGAAGATGCTGGAAAACGTGCGCAAGGAAAAGGACGAGGCCATCTCCTCCCGCCAATATGAATACGCCGCCGAGCTTCGCGACAGAGAGGCCAAGCTCGCCAAGAAGCTCTCCACTCTCGAACAGGAGTGGCAGGACGAGCGAGGCGATGAGATGCCGGTCGTCACCTCGGACGATATCGAGGATGTGGTGAGTATGTGGACGGGCATCCCCGTCACGCGCCTTTCGGCGAGTGAGACAGAGCGCCTCATCCGCATGGAAGAGGAGCTCCACAAGACCATCGTCGGGCAGGACGAGGCCATCACGATGGTGTCCAAAGCCGTCCGCAGGGCACGCGCCGGACTCAAGAACCCCAAGCGTCCGGCCGGGATATTCATCTTTGCCGGGCCTACCGGGGTCGGCAAGACCTATCTGCCGAAGCGACTCTCCGAGTTCCTGTTCGGCAGCGAGGATGCGATCATCCGCGTCGACATGTCCGAGTTCATGGAGCGGCACTCCGTGGCTCGGCTCGTTGGCGCCCCTCCGGGTTATGTCGGCTACGACGAGGGCGGACAGCTCACGGAGGCCGTGCGCCGCAAGTCCTACTGCCTCGTCTTGCTGGACGAAATCGAGAAGGCCCATCCTGAGGTCTTCAACATCCTGCTCCAGATCTTCGACGACGGCCACCTGACCGACGCGAAGGGGCGGAAGGTCGACTTCCGAAACGCCATCGTCGTGATGACGAGCAACATTGGGTCCGACCTCATCCGGCAGGACAGAACGCTTGGATTCAAGGCCAAGGGTGAGAACAGCGACGAGTTCATGGCCCGCTACGAGCGCATGAAAACGAACGTGACGGACGAGATCAAGCGCTTCTTCCGTCCCGAATTCCTGAATCGCATCGACGGCAAGATCGTGTTCCATGCTCTCAGCAGAGAGCAAGTGCTCGACATCGTCGACCTTGAGCTCAAGAACGTGGTCAACGGCCTCCTCGAAAAGGGCATCAGCCTGGAAGTCTCCGACGAGGCAAAGGCGTGGATCGCCGACAAGGGGTACGATCCGTACATGGGCGCTCGCCCGCTGAACCGCGTGATCCAGGACCAGATCGAGGACAAGCTTTCCGACGCCATCCTCGCAGGTCAATTCAGCCCCGGCGATACCGCTATCATCGGCCTCGAAGACGACGAGATCACGGTCGATACACAGCAGGCCCCGGTCGAAGAGCCGACACCGGCCTAACTCCGCCGAAGCGCGCTCGCTATGCTAGTGCGGTTGCATCGACCGTCATCATGGGCACTTTCCCGCCTTTCCTACGGCTGTCGGGCGATCCGATGAGAAGCGCGTACCTCCAATGCGTTGGCGGCGTGAGCGGCGACATGCTGCTTGGAGCCATCATTGACGCCGGAGCGCCGGTCGGCAACCTTAACGACGCGATCTCCAGTCTCGGCGTTTCAGGTGTCCGGATAGTCGCGAAGCAGGCCACCAGGGGTGGCGTCCACGGTACCCATGCAATCGTCGAGGTCGATGACTCTTCGATACGCTCGTATCGGTTGGAGGACTTCATACGGATGACCGAATCGTCCTCTTTGCCGGCCTCGGTCAAGGAGAGATCAACGGCGATATTCCGACGGATTCGTAAGGCGGAACAACAGGTACACCGTCAAACCGAGGGAGAACCTCAACTAGGCGAACTCGGCAGTGTCGATACGCTCGTAGATGTCGTCTGCTCCGTGGTCGGGCTGGAGGCGTTTGGCATCGATCGGCTCTATTGCTCTCCTCTACCCTCCGGCTCAGGTGTCATAAAGACCTCTCACGGAACGCTCCCTGTTCCGGCCCCTGCGACATCCGCCCTGCTCGAACTTGCACATGCTCCCGTGCAACCTCCCCCGGGCAACATCCCGGACGCGGGGGAAATGGTCACTCCGACCGGCGCCGCCATCGTGACAACGCTTGCCGCGTTCTCTCAGCCCTCTCTCAGCATCGAAAAGACCGGATACGGCCTTGGGACACGTAATCCTGATGCTTACCCAAATGTGTTGGTGATGCGAATTGGCTGGGAGCAGGAAGGTCCTCACGCCGCCAATCTGAGCCTTCTCGAAACCAACATCGACGACTCGACCCCGGAAGTCCTCGCATACGCGCAAGAGCGGCTCTTCGAGATCGGCGCGCGGGATGTCTGGTTCACTCCCATTCAGATGAAGAAGAACCGGCCCGCGACCATGCTCAGCGCGCTGGTGCCGGTAGACCTGGAAAGTGAGGCTGTACGTCTCATCCTCCGGGAGACTTCGACCCTGGGCGTCAGGGTGCGCCCCATCTCGCGTTACGAGGCTGACCGGAAGGTCATCAACGTTACGACCACGCTAGGACGGGTATCCGTCAAGACGAAGATCATGGACGGTGTGATGGTCGCCGTCACCCCCGAATACGAAGACTGCCGCAAGATCGCGCTGGACAAGGGCCTGCCCCTGCAGGATGTCATCCGCATCGTCCGTCAGGAGGCCGAGGAAGCCCTCCTCTCTTCCGGGTAGTCGCGCATCGGCCTATCCTTGACACGCCCTTCGGCGCTCGGCTACGCTGAGGTAGCTTCCTCCGGGGCCTGTAGCTCAGTGGTAGAGCGCTCGGCTCATAACCGAATGGTCGCAGGTTCGAACCCTGCCGGGCCCACCAAACTCGCCAAACTCGAGAACCTTACTTGAGTCTCGTCTTGGCCCGTTCATCGTTCTTCGGTTCTACCCCTAAGGCGAAGTGCTCTCCAACTTGAGTCGATTGTGGCTGAGACGGTCGGTCTCCTAGGGGGATTCGAGAACTCTCCGCCTCCACTCCACAGTGCCGCACTGCCCGTGAGGCGCTTACACGCCGCGTAACTGCTTGCGAGTATCAATTACTCAAGAGTAGAATCTGGACAATTGTCCGTGCTGCCGCGGTGATTTGAGGCTGTTCCATACGGGTTACTGACTCGGGGAAATGGAGCGATCATGGGTGGCGAAGGCCGGGTAGTATTAGTCTCCAACAGGACCCCTGCCGTATTCACGCCTTCCAGCGTGGAGGAGAGGCGCAACCTTCCTGTCGGTGGACTCGTGAGTTGCCTGCGCCCGTTCCTTGAAGCTCAGGGTGGCCTCTGGATGGGATGGGACGGAAACTCCGACGGATATGTAGACCCAGTCCCAACTACCGTCGCCGAGGTCGAAGGCATCAGCCTTGCCTCCCTCTCCCTTTCCAGGGACGAAGTTGAGGGCTTCCACAATGTCTTCGCCAATCGCACCCTCTGGCCGATCTTGCACAGCTTCCCCGACAAGGCTACCTTCAGCCATGACAGTTACCGAGTCTACCGCAGCGTAAACCGAAAGTACGCCTCTGCCCTAATGGACCTCCTCAGGCCCGGAGACCTGGTCTGGGTCCACGACTTCCACCTCTTCCCCCTTGGCCTCGAGCTTCGCAAGCTCGGCTGGACGGGCAAGATCGGGTTCTTCCTTCACATTCCCTTCCCACCCTCCGAGATCTTCGGCATCATGCCCTGGGCACGAGAGTTGCTTGCCTCCCTCTTCGACTACGACCTCATAGGACTTCAGACCCCGAAATATCTCCATGACCTGAAGGAGTCCTTAGGCCACGAGCTTGGCGCGGAAATTGATGGCGACACTGCACGCCTCCGGGACAGGACCGTGATGGTGGGCTCATTCCCCGTTGGCGCCGACGCACAAGCATTTCAAGAGATGGCCCTGAGCCAAGTCCCGAGCCGTGTTAGCCGTTTTCTGGAGGAATTACCCAATGACAGACAGCTTCTTCTCGGGGTGGATAGGCTGGATTATACAAAGGGTATAGTCCAGCGGATGCAGGCCATTGAACAGCTATTGGACGACCATCCGGAGCTCCGCGGTCACGTCACCCTCGTCCAGATCTCGGCGCCGAGCAGGGTAACCATTCCCGAATATGCCCGGGAACGCGATCGACTTTATTCACTCGTCGGCAGGATAAACGGTAAGTTCGGAG
>JAPPDQ010000339.1 GCA_028875495.1 Chloroflexota bacterium | reverse complement strand
ACACCTTCACCAGCTTCTGAAGGCTTCGCACGCCGTCCTTGATCTCGCCGAGGTCCTTCAGGTTCGTCCACGCCACCTCGCCGATGTACAGGTTGCCCTGCGAGTCCATGGAGATGTCGTGCGGCGCGATGAACTGCCCGGGCTCCTCGCCGAATCCGTCGCCGAACCGCGCCAAACGCTCCCCACTCCGGTTGTAGACGCTGATCCACGGCCCGATGTTCGGCATGTTGCGGTTCACGTTCATCCCCGCGCCGAGATCGCCCACGAACACGTGCTGGTCATCGGAAATGTAGATCGCGCACGGCCGGTGCATGTTCTTCCACTGCGTCTCGAAGTTGCCGTTCGAGTCGAATATCTGGACGCGGTGGTTCTCCCGGTCCGCGACGTAGACGTACCCGTCGGCGTCCGTGGCGATGTTGTGCGTGATGTTGAACTGCCCCGGATCGACCCCCGGCTCGCCCCACGAAAACAGCAGCCTGCCGTCCGGCGAATACTTGTGCACCCGCGAGTTGCCGTACCCGTCGGCGACGTAGAAGTCACCTGTCTTGGGGTCGATCGCAACGTCGGTCGGACGGTGGAACGGTTCGCCGCTCATGTACCCTGTCGGCACTCCCGGTGTTCCGAGCGTGAAGATCACCTTGCCGTCCGGCGTACACTTCCGAACGGTGTGGTCGTCGTCGTCGATGAGGAACAGCGTCCCGTCCGGCGCGAACGTGATCCCGTGCGCGCGGGGATACATGGCGGGGTCGCCCCAGTCCCTCAAGTACCTACCGTTCGTGTCGAATACGATGACCGGGTAGTCGCTCCTGTTGAAGACGTAGACCTCATCCTTCGGACTGACGGCGACGGCCGCCGCCTCCTGCCACGAATAGCCGGGCGGGAGCGCTTCCCAGTCCGTCGCGACCTCATAGGTAAACTCGCCCGTCCCTATCTTCGTCGCCGTCGTCATCTGCGCCTCCTGGCTGAGGGTCGTGACATTTAGGGCCCTGTATGGCACTATCTTACCACTTGCCTTCCGATACGGGGGAACCGCCATGCTGCTGGAAAACAAGGTTGTGCTCATCACCGGAGCGGCGTCCGGAATTGGCCGCGCCTCGGCCCAACTCTTCGCCCGCGAGGGAGCCTCCGTCATCGTCTCGGACAAGAACGTCGAGGGCGGCAACGAGACGGTCGACGGCATCGTGTCCGAGGGTCTCGATGCCGCGTTCGTCGAGACCGACGTCGGGTGCATGGCCGACGTGGAGGGGCTTGTAAGTGCTTGCGTCGAGCGCTACGGCAGGATCGACGTCGTCTTCAGCAACGCCTGCCACTACCCGATGGGCACCGCGACGGAGCTTACGGAAGCCGACTGGGACATCACCATGAACGTGTGCCTCAAAGCGACATGGATGCTCGCCAAACACGCGCTGCCGCTTATGGTCGAGCAGGGCGGCGGCGTGTTCGTGATAACGGGGTCGGTACACTCGCTCAGGGGGTTCTCCAATTACGCCTCATACGACCCCGCCAAGGCAGGGCTGCTCGGTCTCACGCGCAATCTAGCGTTGGACTATGCCCCCCACGTTCGAGTTAACGCCCTCCTCCCCGGCCCGATCGTCACAGGCCTTTGGAAGGACATGACCCCCGAGGAAATCCAGCAGAGTGCCGACAGCGTTCCCATGAAGCGCAACGGTACCCCGGAGGACGTTGCGAAGGTGGCGTTATTCCTTGCGTCCGACCTCTCGTCGTACGTGACCGGGACCGAGGTCGTAGTGGACGGCGGAATGATATCAGGCATCAAGTTCCCGTAGGACACCCTCCCGTGTGCCCGTCATAAGCCCACCGTTCCCATTTCACACACCACACTTGCTACGGAGGAAGAGATGAAGCCGGAACTCATCGTCGACAACATGGATGACACAGGCGAGGGGCCCTTGTGGCACCCCATTGAGAAGAAGCTCTACTGGGGGGACATAACGGAGGGAGAGTTGTACCGCTACGACCCGACAACCGGCGGGCACGAGCTCGTCTTCGAGGCGGGCCAGATGTTCGGCGGATACACGTTCCAGGCAGACGGCTCGATTCTCATGTTCCTCGAAGAGGGCAGGGTAGGCGTCCTCCGCGACGGCAATCTCAACATCGTGATCGACGGCCTCCCCGGCGAGCAGGAGAATCGCTTCAACGATGTCATCGCCGATCCCGAAGGGCGCGTCTACTGCGGCACGATGTGCAAGGACTCGGCGAAGGCGATGGCAGAAGAGGCCTTCGGTAGCCTCTACCTGCTCGATACCGACGGGACGATCACCAAGTTACTCGGCGACATAGCCATATCAAACGGACTCGGCTTCACGCCCGACCTCTCAGGCATCTACTACACCGACAGTCCGACGGGCGCGATCTGGCTCTTCGACTACGACCGCGCCACTGGCGCCATAAGCAACCGGCGTGACTTCGTTGCGTCCGACGACGTCGATAAGGACGGCCTGCCGGACGGCATGACGGTCGACGCCGAGGGCAACGTGTGGTCCGCCCGCGTCCTCACTGGCGAGATGCACAGGTACTCGCCAAGCGGCGAGCTGGTGGAGTCCATCGACTTTCCGTGCGACATGGTCTCCAGCGCCGTATTCGGCGGGGAAGACCTCGACGAGTTGTACGTAACGACCATTAGCTCAAACGACCGCGAGACCCACGGGCCAGGGGCTGGCGCGCTCTTCCGCCTGCGCCCCGGCGTCAAGGGCGTGCCTGAGTTCTTCTCCAACGTGAGCTTCTAGCTTCCCACTCGGCTTGCCGTGGAGTCCGTTCGTGGTGAGTCTATCGAACCATGATCGGTCGGCACTTCGACAAGCTCAGGGTGAGCGGGAAATCGATGCAAAGCCAGAGGGGGAAATGCCCTGATCGAGATGGGGCGGAAAGCAAAGGATAAGGAGTGCATGATGCTATCGGATGATCAGGTGAAACAGTTCGAGCTCTTCGGGTTTGTCATTCTCAGAAACATATTCACTGAGCGCGAGGTAGCGACGCTCCAGGCCGAGTTTAAATACGGCGCCGAGCGGACCCAGGAGTCCGAGGGCGAGTTCGACGGCACGGAGACCCACACATTCAGCATGATGGGCGAGGACACGCCGTTCTATTCGTCGCTGCTGGAGGACCCGCGCTTTTACGGCCCGGCCTCCCAGCTGTTCGGCGACGACGTATTCGGTCTCGAAATCAACTCGTATCGCTACATCAGCAACACCCCGTGGCATTTCAATGACGGGTCGCCCAATATCCATGGATACGGGCCGAAGTACCAGTTCCCCGTATTCGAACCCACCCACGCGGACACGGGAGCGCTCCGGTTCGTTCCCGGATCGCACAAAGACCCTTGGCAGTCGCAGTTGACCAGCTGGTGGCCTCTGGGCCGAGATTCCGCTCGGAGCGCGGAGGGCATGGAGTACCTCGACAAAATCCCATGCTTCGTTGCGGAGGCCGACCCCGGTGACGCCGTTCTCTTCGATATGCGGCTCGTCCACTCGACCTGGGGAGGCAGCAGAGACCGGCGCATGAGCTGCGTGACCTACTACCACTACCCGGAGACACCGCAGGAATTGGAGGTCATGCGCAACGCGGCCCAGGGCTTCTACAACTCGACCACGCGCTGGAACCAGGCCCAGTGGGACGAGTGGTTCTCCAACCCGCACGACAGCCCTTTGCGCCAGGGCTGGATCGAGTCCTGGGAGCGTCTCGCCAAGACGCCGCAGACGGAAACGGGCCTCCAGTTGGTCTACGACGATGCAGGGGCCGCAACGTTCGCTCCGGCGGCTGTATAGGACCCTTGCGTCCCGCGACGGGGCAACACTTCTGCAGACAGGAAGAGCTAACGACGTGCTTTCGCGTTTCCGTCGGCCACAGGCCGACCTCAGCATCCATGTAGACAAGACGGAGCTACGCCCCGGCGAGGAGTTGGAGGCCCGTGTAGTGCTTCTGCCTGAGAGTGATTTCCGCATTCGTCAGGGAACGATTGCGCTTGCAGGCACGGAGACCTATGTGCAGAAGACGAGCAGCCAATACGGGACGCACTACTCGAGGAAGAGGCAGACTCTGTACAACATGGAAGAGAGTTTCCTCAACGACGTCACGGTACGGAACGGGGTTCCCCATTCGACCGACGTGAGGCTGGCCGTTCCACCTGACGCGCTGCCAACAATGAACGGCATAAAGGTGAGCCACGTGGAGCCGGGCATCACGTGGGAGGTCACTGCTTTCCTCGACGTGGCAGGGGCAAGGGATATTCGTTGCGAGCAGCAGGTCATCGTTCTACGTCCTCATGCGACTGACGACGACGTCAGCCCCCGCCCGGTCGTCGCTCAAACCAAGCATGAGCAGTGCACTCTTACCCTCATGGTGTCCGACGGGGACGCCCGTTCGGGGGACACCCTAGAGGGCGACCTACGGGCCGAGATGCTGCAGGACGTGACCGCGGAAGAGGTCAGGGTGGCCCTTGTTAGATCCGAAAAGTTCGGCAACGAGCAGAAGAACCGGACTGTGGACGAGGTGACGTTCGAAAGGGAAGTTTCACTTCGCCCCGGCCATGTGCGGGAGTGGAGGTTCAAGCTGGATGTCGGTCAGGTCGGAGTACCGAGCCTTAATACCGAAAAATCGTCTGTCCGGTGGCTCGTGAAGGCTTGGCTCACGCGAAACATGCGGCGCGACCTGCGCATAGAGCAGGAGATCAGGGTCGACGTGTGAAGATCGGGGGTATTTCTTCCCTAGAACGTTCGTCGCCTGAATCCTGCCCCCGATGTCGGTATCATGGACACCGCAGTCATGCGTATGCGCGGTACCATATCGACACGGGCCTACATCAACCTCCTGCTTGCGCTCATCGGGGTAGGAGTAGCTCTGCTGATCCTGGAGATTGGCCTGCGGCTCACGCGGGACTCTCCCGAGACGGACATCCCCCTGCACGTGACATGCGGCGACTGTCCGTACCTGTATGAGCTTAATCCCGACCACCCGGACGTCCGCGACCTCTTGGAGCGTCAGAATCACTCGCCGGAGCGGTTGCAGTCAACGTTCAACGTCATGGTGCTGGGCGATTCGGTGGCCTACGGTGTGGGTGTGCCTTTCGAGGACGCATTCCCGCAACGGCTTGAGGACCTGTTGGTGCCGCAATACGACGATGTTGCGGTGCTCAATTCCGCCGTGAGCGGGTACACGCCGTATAACCAACTTCAGCAGTACGTCAGCCGCGACCGCGACATTCCAGTGGATGTGGTCATTGTTGCATTCGCCATGAACGACATCGTCGACCCCGAACTGCACTGGAACTACACTGAAGAGGCCATCGAGAATATTCCTATAGAGGCGTACCCGAACCTCCGGTACCACGAGCAACACGTGGTTCCCATCCTCGAAACGCGCCGACAACAAAGGGAGCAGAAGAGCACGGAGCTAGACAGACTCGTCCGCTCGACGGTCAACGTGACCAATATCACTGACCGGGAGGCCAGCTACACCATGGTCGACGGCCACCGCTGGCCGACCTACATCACCGGCGAGGACACCATCAGCATTGAGGTGCTGACCGACTACGACTCGCCGGAGTGGGTATGGCTGCGGGGGATGTACGACCGGCTTGCGGACGAGGTCAGGAAGGACGGCGCGCGGCTGGTCATCGTCGTCCTGCCGGTGGCATATCAGATGGATGCGGAGTATCCTTTCCTTCCGCAGAGCCAGTTTGCCCGGTACTGCGAAGAACGCTCACTGATGTGCCTCGATCTGCTGCCGGCCTTTCGAGAGCGCGGCGGCGAGACACTGTTCCTGGGCGAGCGACTAGGCTATATCGACATCTGGCACCTGTCGGAAAGAGGACACGATGTCGCAGCCACCGAGCTCCGCGCATTTCTCGAACGACACAACCTGATAGGACGCCGCTAAGTCCATGCTCGACTACTATCACCTATCCGACCAGTTCACCGACGAGGAACGGCAGACGCAGGTCTCGGTGCGGGAGTTCCTGGACGCCGAGGCCCTTCCACATATTTCTCGATGGTGGGAGCGCGCGGAGTTCCCTCGGCAACTCGTTCCTCGTCTTGCCGAGCTCGGCCTGATCGGGGCCAACATGCCGGTCGAGTACGGCGCTGCTGGCGTCGGCAGCCTGGCGTACGGGCTGGTGATGTATGAACTGGAGCGGATCGACTCCGGCCTGCGGAGCTTTGCCAGCGTTCAGGGCGCTCTCTGCATGTACCCGATCCTGCGATACGGCTCTGAAGAGCAGCGGCAGGCGTACCTGCCCAAGATAGCGGGCGGCGAGATGATCGGCTGCTTCGGGCTGACCGAGCATTCCGGCGGCTCCGACCCCGGCGCGATGGAGACCCGCGCGCGTCGTGACGGGGACTCGTACGTCATCAACGGCGTCAAGGTGTGGATCAGCTACGGTTCAATCGCGGACATCGCCATCATCTGGGCCAAAGACGAGGAGGACACGATTCGAGGATTCGTCGTGCCGACCGACACGCCGGGATTCTCTGCGAAGAAGATCGAGCGCCAGATGAGTCTCCGCACATCCGGCGCAAGCGAGCTGGTCCTCGAAGACGTTAGAGTCCCCGCTTCGGCGATGCTCCCGGAGGCCGCCGGACTGTCCGCCCCGCTGTCATGCCTAACCCAGGCGCGTTACGGCATCTCCTGGGGCGTTCTGGGCCCTCTGGAGTACGTTTACGAGGAGGCCCTCGCCTTCTCCAAGGCGCGAAAGACCTTCGGCAAGCCCATAGGCTCTCGACAGCTTGTGCAAGACAAGCTCGCCGACATGCTGGCCGACCACACGAGCGGCCTCCTTCGCGTCTGCCAGCTTGCCCGCCTCAAGGGCGAGGGGAAGCTGAGTTACACACACGTCTCACTTGCCAAGCGCGAGAACACGCGCGCAGCCCTCAGGGGAGCGCGACTCGCTAGAGAAATCCTCGGAGCAAGCGGCATCACCCTCGACTACCACACCATCCGCCACATGCTCAATCTGGAGACAGTCGACACCTACGAGGGGACGCGCGACATCCACAGTCTCGTATTGGGCCGCGACATCACGGGATTGGACGCCTTTTCGTAGCAAAGAACCCCTCGGACACTACCAATTGTTCAAGCGGTTGCGCCTTCTACGCCACCACTCCGGGCGCGCCGATGTCGAGCAGCATCTGCCGGGCCTTGTCACGGTATGCCTCGCGCACGTCGCGGGTCGGGGGACGGCACCGGCTGGACGGCAGGCCGACCATCTCCATCAGCAGCTTGTCGGCATAGCCGTCTCCGCTCGTGTACTGCTTCATGTCGTCCCACAGATCGTAGAAGGGGAGGAGCACACGAATGACCTCGTTCTGCGCCTCGACGTATCGGCGCTCCTCCAGCAGGTGCAGGAAACCGACCGCCCACTGGGGCCAGTAGTTCGCGGGGTGGATCTCGATGCTCCGTGCTCCGAGGATATGGCTCATGAGGAATGACCCATTGTTGTCCACCACGCTGACCTTGTCGGCGAACATGCTGACGATGCGGTCCATCCCGAAGGGGACACCGCCGGGCACCGCCCACTTGAGGCCCGCGACGTTGGGCAGGTCGACGAGCTTCTCCACCATGCCGATGGACACACTGGGTGAGGTCCAGAAGGTGTTGTATACGATCAGCCCCACGTCGGCCGCCTCCGAGGCTGCGAGGATGTACTCATAGAAGTCGCCTTCCGTGTGAGCGAAGTAGAAAGGCGGCGAGACCTGGATGTACTCGCACCCAACGTCTTCGGCGGCCCGCGCCAGGGCAACCAACTCTCGCGTGCTGGTGGTCTGCGCCCCGAGGATGACGGGCACCCGGCCCGCGGCCTGGTCGACTACGGCCCCCGCGACCGCCACGCGCTCGTCGAACGACATGGACGAGAAGTCGCCCGCTGCGCCGCACGCCAGCAGGACGCCCGTGCCGGTCTGAATCCCCCCATCGATCAGGAACTCGACGTGCTGCCGTATCCCGTCGAGGTTCACCGACAGCTCATCGTCATCGTTGAACATCGTCGGAATCGTCACGTAGCAGCCGTACAGCCGGTCGCGCAGCGTCTGTTGGTCCATGGTCTCTCACTACTCCTTAGGTCGGTCTCATTCGGCGGCAATTATGCAGTATCAAGCAGGGAGGAACAAGCGGGGACATTGGGGCAGGGTGTAAGTTGCCTATGCGTATGGATTCCCACCTTCGCAAGAAAGACGGCCGGCGGGCGAAGAATGCAGGGATAGCCCTAGCCCCGGGACGGCTCGGCCATCTCCTCGCGGGCCTTACGCGACAGCTCCACCAGGTGGCCGTCGTTGGCAAGCCGCTGTTCGAGGTGCGCCATACGTCCGGGGCCTGCCGTTTCGATCATGGTCGGACCGTACGCACGCTCCATCCACCACCGCGAGAGCGTCCCGATCTTGCGACGCAGTTCCGGCAGGTCGTCATCAGCGTAGCGCTGTTCGAGCACCATCGTGAACATGCGCCGTCGATTTCCGCCGCCGAAGGAAGCGTGCTTGATGCGCCGGTCGAATACCACGAGGTCGCCCGGCTTTGTCTCCAGCGCGGCGGCGGGAATATCCTTTCCCGCTACGCCCAGCGACTCCTCGGTCGTAAACTCCTTCATACTCGGCATCATGTCATTGAGCGTGCTGGCGAAAGAGTCGCCGCTTGTGTGACTGCCGGGAATGACCCTGAGGCATCCGGAATCTTTTGTCACCTCGTCGAGATAGAAGGCAATCTTCATAGTGAGGTACGGGGAGGCGTGGCCGAGATCGGAGTGCCATCCGGTGTCGCCTACGTAGAAGTTCCCGTCGCTGTTGCTGTAGTTGAAGTCGTACCCAAGGATGTCGCCCGCAAGCCCCTCAATCCGAGGGTCGTCGATAAGAGCGCAGAAGTACGGGTGCTGGTCGATGAACGGCACGATGGACGAACGCTGCTTGTAATCGTGCGCCTGACCGTGGTGGCCTCCGCCCCGCTCGGCGAATATCGACTCGAAGGTGTCGGTGATTTGCCCGATGTCGTCGGCGAACAGCCCCGGAAAGTGAAGGTACCCGAAGGTCTTGAAGAACGCGATCTGCTGGTCGGTCAGTTTCAATTGAGAGTCCTCTCTTGCGGTATTCGATAGATGTGAACGGAATAGAGCGGCATCTTTGCTGCGATGACTCCCTTCGTGGTGGTGTCAATTTCCAGCCTGTAGTCGACCGAACCGCTGTACGATTGTTCGAGGTCGTAGGTGAGTCTGGGCATTCGGAGGTAAAACTCACTGGACTCGGACGGAGCTATATCGAAGAAGAGAGACGCCGTGGCTATGGCTTCGTAAACGCGATCCTCCCCTTTGATCGGCGAACCAAACTCCCACTGGATCGATTCCTTTATCTGGCCCGCATTCGCCTCCATCGGAACTCTGCCCTCAAATTCCTCTTTTCTAGCAGCGACAGATCTAGGGGATGATGATACGGAGTCTTCGACAACCTCAACAAAAACGCGAGGACCATACTTCTGAAGCGCCATAGCAGCTATCTCCTCGGAGATGGCTTCCGCCTCGTTCATGGCCCATTCCCGCGCCACCTCTTCCGCGATGCGCTCATGGTCTTCCTGGCCGCAGGCGACGGACACGCTCAGTACGAGAAAGGCTGCTGCAATCACGGTTCCAATAATGGCCGTATATCGAGTCCTCATGTTCGCCTCCTTGTTATTGGATGAGTCGAGAACACCGCTCCTATATGGACAATTCTATACCAGTTCGTGCAAATGGCGCCGAATTCCTGCTGACAAGACTCTCAGGATTCCGGCCCCGTATCGGAGTACGGGGTGACGTTCCTTCGCCGGAATGACGGTGGGCGAATTCTCCTACCGCGCTACAAGGACTATGGCGCCGTTATGATGACTTGACGCCCGGAACTATCCCCTGCTCGGCTCGGCCATCTCTTCGCGGGCCTTGCGGGCGAGTTCGGCCATGTGGCCGTCGTTCGCTAGGCGCTGTTCGAGGTGTACCATGCGTTCCTCGTCGGCCGTCTCGACTATCACGTCGCCGTAGTTGCGCTCGATCCAGAACCTCGTCTCCGACGCCATTTGCTGCTTGAGGGTCTCGATGTCCTCCTCGGCGTAACGCTCCTCGAAATTGAGGGTGAACATGCGCCGCCGGTCGCCACCGCCCCATGAGCTGTGCTTGATCTGGTGATTGAACATCACGAGGTCGCCCGGCGTCACCTCCAGCGGCACTGCGGGAACCTCGTCGCCGTTCACGCCCCACAGGTACTCGCTGGGGTTGTCGGTCTCGTCGCGCATATCGCGAACCCCCTGGAGGCTGTCGCCGAACACGTCGCCGTATTTGTGGCTGCCCGGAATGACTCGCAGACATCCCGTGCTCGCCGTGACGGGATCGAGGTAGAAGGCCATCTTGAACGAGAGGTACTTCGTGTCGCGGTAGCCGTCCGAGTGCCAGTGGGTGTCGCCTACATAAAAATTCCCGTCGCTGCCGGAGTAGTTGAAGTCGTCTCCCAGCACCGAGGCGCATACGTCGTGGATGCGCGGATCGTCTATCAGCGCACTGAGGTACTCGTCCTGGTCGATGAACTGGATGAGCGCCGAACGCTGCTTGCCGTCGTGCTCCTGCCCGAAGTGACCGCCGCCGTTGTCGGTCCATACCTTCTCGAAGGCGCCGGTGATCCTGTCGATGTCGTCGGCGAACAGCCCTGGAAAGGCGAGGAATCCGAATGTGTCGAAGAATGCCAGTTGCTGATCTGTGAGTCTCATTTCTGCTCCTTCTCGTACTCTGCCTGGGGTTTTGACCCCGGCGTCCGCTCGAACCGGTAGGCGTACCGGTTGTTTGGCGCTTCGAGGATGGTGCGCTGCCGTTCGTTAAGGCCTGGGTAGTCGTCTGCGTCATAGTAGCGGGCGTACCAGGAGGACGCGTGTGGACTGAACTTGAAGAAGAGCGTCCGCCGCTCGTGATCGCCCGTCCACGGGAGCGTCCCATGCGCCAGCGCCTCGGTGAAAATGATCGCCGTGCCCGCTGGCCCCGTCACGCGCTGG
>JAPPDQ010000394.1 GCA_028875495.1 Chloroflexota bacterium | reverse complement strand
GCCGCCTAAGATCTCTTCTTTGATGCCATCGGTGACGGTCGAACGCTTGATCCGTACCATAACAGCATTTATGGAGTGCGATCCGCATTCAATCTCTTGTTCAAAAACGGCCAGATTGGAAAGATCGACGGGAAGGACAAGGAGCCTTCCCTGAGCGCACGCCTTCGCCGAGTACACGACGAATGGAAAAGCCTTTCAGACCAAGAGCTTGAGGAGTTCGTGCTTGGCATTCAGGCAATTGCGTCATCTGACGAGATCATTCCCGTCATGGCTCGGACGGAAGGTGGGAAAAAAGTGTATGTTTCTGTACGACGTGAGCGGGATCCAAGACTTCGTGCTGATGCAATAAGAGTTCATGGTCGTGACTGCATGGCTTGCGGCTTCAACTTCGAGAAATTCTATGGCGACATCGGCAAGGACTTCATTGAAGTTCACCACGTTGTGCCACTTTCGAAATCTGGCCGAACGAAAACCAGTCCGAAGACCGACCTGATTGTCTTGTGTGCCAACTGCCATCGCATCGTTCACAAGCAGAGAGATATCTGTTTGTCACTTAACGAATTGAAAAGTCACATTGGACGTCAGTAGGGAACGCCGCTCAAACTGGATTCGCGGGACGGTCCGGGAACCCGGGACATTCTGACATCCTGGCTCCGGTCCGCGCCGCCGCCGCCTCGACCTCTTAGAGAGCACCGCAAAGTCTGGGGCAGTTGCCGAGTTTGGTCTGTGATGGCGCGTTTCGTTCATGGCCGCGTCACAGGACATCGAATGCAAGCAAGGTCCGAAACCAGCATGGCCGTTTGACTGCCCCACAATTTGCGGTGCTTCCCAAAACCGGGATGCTGGTCATCTCGAAATGTCGTACATTTCATCGTCTATGCAGGCTTTGAGAACAGGCCCGTTGGAAAGAATCACGATGTCTGGATGGAATGCATAGGAGTAACTGTATTCTGCACAAGTGACTTGCATGAGGTAGTCTACGATCAGTACTCTGCCATATTCGCAGCCTTCGAAATCGCTCTCTTCCCTGCCATCTTCACTTATGTATCCCGTGACAGTGCCAGAATAGACAATCTGCCAGCCCACGTAATTTGAAATGTCAACTTCGCAGCCCAAGGCAGGCACCGCGTGAACCATGGTCAGCGCTGCAACCAATGAAGCTGTCTTGCTTCTCTTGAAGGTTTCAGTTGGGGATTTCACCAACCCCGTCACGTCTTTTGGTCTATTCGCTCGTGCCATCAGATGTCTTTCGTAAGGCATTCTTCCATATCGTCACGGCGGGCTTGAGCGGGCCCTTCCGGCAACTGCTCATCAATGTTCCGGTCAAGGTCAATCCCATGCTTGCGCAGGATGTCGGCATTGTGTCCGGTCTCGGTTGTGGAATCGCGTTGAGAATGTTGAGCTCAACATTCTCAACGCCGACTGACAATTTGAGCTTCCGACGGCGCGCGGAGTGGCCAGAGAGTTTCCTGAGGCTCGCCAATCCGGCGACCATGCCGCCACTCAAGTGACGGAAAGCCGATCGAGGTCGAGCCGGTCGCTGTCGACGTAGTCGCGTGCCGTCATGTCCTCCAGCCGGCAGGCGATGGGTGCATCGAAGCGAAACCGGCCGCCCTCGACTTGCTCGAACATGGCAAGCCACCGATCGAGGAGCGCTGGCCAATCGGCAGGGACGTCCTGCGGGTCGTCATCCTTGACGAACCACCAGCTCAACTGGATTTGGTCGGCGTCCCAGGAAGGCGCGGCGCGCACTCGGATTTCGCGCAGCGCCCGGAGATGGGCGCCCTCGTCGGTCTGCCTGTTGTGTCTCGCGACCATATGCGCCTGAAGGCCGCTGGCCGCGGCAACGAAATCGTCGGGGAAAGCGAAGCGTGATCGCTTGCGGGCGAGGGCTTGGGCAAAGTCGCGCAGCTCCTCGTCGGTCTCCCAACCAGGGATGCGAGTCCATCCGGCGACAAGGGCCTTCTCGACGGTCATGCTGCGGTCGAGGTCCGCGACGAGACGGGCCCCGGCGGTGGCCGGAACAAAGACGAAGGCGGGACGCTTGAGGCGACGGACCTCCTCCACCCATTGCTCGGGCACCTCCACCAGGGACGCGACCTCGACGAATGGCCGGGCGCGACAGTTTCGGATAATGTCGCAGGTCTGGCTGAGCATGACCATGCCGCGCGTGCGGTCCAGCACGGGTGTGGCGGCAGCCGTGATGGCCTCCCCTTCCCCCACAGCTGCCTCGGCGGCTTGCATGGATGCAGGGCTGTGTGGGTGGGACAGGTCGGCGAGATGAAGGAACTCCAGGCCGGCATCGAGTGAGACATCTCCCTGACGCCAGGCCCGGAGGGCCTGGTCAATCGCTTTCTCGTCCTCCTCCGACAGGGACACGAAGCGCTAACCCGACGCCCCGGGCGTGCGCTTAGGCCGGACGGTGCGTGCGTTGGCCGGGATGTCGGGCCGGTCTTGCTCTGCCCCTAGTAGAAGCGTCGGCGCCGGCGGGCGGCGCGCATCCCGGGCGACCGGCGACAGGGGCACACGGTGAGGCCCGGGCGTCCTGTCGCCCGGGAAGGGGGCCGTGGCGTCGTTGAATCGGCCGGCCTGCAGGAGGTCGAGTGGCGAGACACCTGTATCCTGGTCGACCGCGAGCAACAGGGCGCGGGTGTCGCGCTGGCTGCCCCGGTCGAGACGGCGGATCGCCGCCAGCATCCGTCGGATCGTTCGATCGTTCCCAGCGCTGACTGGCTTTCCGTTCGCCCAGTGATGGATGCTGCGCCGCGAGACGTCGAACAGGTCGCCGAGCTCCTGCCACGTCAGCCCGGATCGGCGGCGGATCTCCATGATGGCCTCGGCCGTGGATTCCGCGGGCCCAAGGAGAAAGTCGAAACTCCCGGCGGGATTGGCGGTGGTGCCCTCAACATGCGGCGCGACGATCATCCACATCGTCATCGAGCCTTGGGGACAGGTGTTGATGATCGAGCCTTCTGGCCAAGGGGTGGCAATCAGCACGGCAGGAAAGTCAGCGTCGGGCCTGGAGAGACACATGCTGCCAATCACCGGCGTATATCTGTCCCGCGTGCTGCGCAGCGAGCTTGCGGTCATGGTTCGCCTCCGTGGAAACTGAGGAACTCCATCGTAACCATCTGGCGGAAGAGCCAATAGAGGCATTCTGCGAAGTTCCTCGCAGTTGTCACCAGGTCTTCGCTGACGAAGTCCTGCGATTGAGTCGTGAACATGTCGAGGTCCAGAACCCAGCTCGGCACTTCGACCGCGTCGAGGGCGTTAGGGTCGTATGTCGTGTTGGCGGGCAGTCGGCCCCAACGACCTTGGATAAGGGCGCCGCCCGGGGCCCGGAACTGCGCCTCGGTAATCTGGTGAATGACGGAATCTCTGAGCGAGGAGTCCAGTGTATCGGTGGGCTGGATGACACCGAGAATCTCGGCATGGATCAGCTCGCCGATTCGCTCGACCGCCGCGCCGGTGAGCCGGTCGATGTAGCGCACCCCGAGGCGACTGGCCGACGCGGGGTTGAACGATTCCTCGACCGCGGAAAGGACATCGCCGAGGCGAGCGAGGAAATCGTCCCGGTTGTCATAGTCCGACGTCTCGAGCGCCACGAAGTCCACCCCTAGCGACACGCGCCAGGCGGGCTCGGTCTCGCCATCGGCGAGGCGCCAGATCAGGCCCTGCTGCACGTTCGGCGTTTGCCCGCCGGCGAGTTCAATGCTGTGAACCTGGTCACGGCTGAGATTGGGATAGGTCCCGCGTAGTGCCTCCTGGAATGAAGCAACCTCGTCGGCCTTGCTGATGGCGAGGATGGGCGGGAAGCGTACTTGAGCGAGAACACGCGCCAAGGGCGCCCGATCCAAGTGCACCTGCGGTATCGGCTTGGGATCCAACTGCGTCGCTTCGGTCATGTCATGGCTCTCCTTACCTCCCTTCATATATGTGAAGAAGACAGTGAATCAAAACCCCTTGAAAGTCGAGTGCGGCAGCGCTACCTGTGAAGCTAAGTGTGAAGCAGTGATCGGCTCAGCCGTCAACAGAGGATTTCATTCGTGGGATTTCAGTACTCGGCTCAGGGCATCTCCGGCGACCTTGCCCCTCAATGCGATGCGCGTCGAGACTGCGGCGCCTTATCAGTCGGTGCCGACGGAAGTGCCCGGCGAGAACAGCTCGGCGGCTGGCCGAAGGTGACTGTTGAGAGAGTTCGATGACGGATAGCCCGGCTCCGTAACGCCCCACAACTCGAATGGCAGATCGGAGACGTGCGGAAAAAGGAGGAACACTGCAATGGTGGCAGAGAACAAGCAACCTGCGGGCGGTGTAGAACCGGTGGGTGCGACGCGCGTGCACGGCCCCGTTCAGGGGCCGAAACGCGACAAGTTGATCGCCGAAGCGGAAGCCCTCGTGAATTACGTCGCGGGGCATGGCGCCGCCGACCTGAACGGCACGGCCGGCACCGAACGCCTGAAGGAGCTCGCCGAGGCGGTCGAACTGGCCAACGCGAAGGATCGCCCGGAGCCGATCGACGAGCGCTGGACTCGACTGGTCGTGGCGTATGAGCAACTCGCGGGTGCCACTTACGCACGGTGGGGTGTCAACGGGCGAACGGTTCTGGACACACAGGGCCGACTTGCCGGCGATGACAGAAGCGGACGGCGGCGGTTCCTGCCCCGGGTGAAGAAGCGCACCGTGGTGGTGTTCGTGGCCCTACTGCTTGCGGCAGTAGGGATCGGTCTCGAGGTCCTCGTCGAGTTGTCCCGTTTGCCAAGCGGTCGGTTGGCAGAGTCGGAGCAGTTCAAGGCGGTGTTGAAGGCCGTCGGCCACTTCGCGATGCCTGCGGCCTGGGGCGGTCTCGGGGCATGCGTGTTTCTCGCAAAACGGATGTCGGACAAGCTTTACCAAATGCAGTACGAAGAGGCACGGACCCGAGGATACGGAACGCGAATCTTCCTGGGCTGCACGATAGGCGTAGTTACGGCGAGCATCGTCTTTCCGGAACTTGACACGCAGCTCATGGCAGGGGGCACCGGTCTGGCGCCGCCAGCCGTCGCATTTGTCGCAGGGTTGAGCGTCAAGCCGGTCTATGCGGCCTTCGAGGCATTGAGTGAAGGTATTGCAGCGCGAATCGCTCCGTCCAATGAAGGTGAGCAATCATGAGTGGGACAAGAGCCGCAGTGGTCGAATTTCGATCTGGTCGGGCCGTTGTGGGAATGTCGGTGAGAACAGGGAGAGCAGATGCTCTTGACCGCCTGAATTGGCAAAGCGCCGGACCGGTGTGAACTACGGAGAGGTAACGATGCAAATCGATGTGCACTATTGCCGGGTGTACGCGATGGCCCGCGCGACCGGGCTGACAAGGGAGGCAAGCGCCCAGATTGCGACGGCTTCACAACTCGTCGATGACAACGCGGAAGAAGAGCAAGTTGAATTCGGCGACGGCGGGCGCTTGGACCTGATGCCCACCGCCCACCACACGAACGACATTGAGAACTGGGACGAGGAGATGCAACGCAAGGTGTGGGTACCGTTCCACTTCATCCGGGGCAATCGGGGGCGGACGGTCGCCGAGCGGCTTGTGTGCCGGAAAGACAGTGCTATCGCAAAGGAAGTGGTGGGACACGCAGTCCGGATGGCGAATCGCGCCTTTGGTCCTCAGCTCCTTGGGATCGCGGCTCACGTTTATGCGGACACGTTCTCGTATTACGGGGTCACCGGCGCGAGTTGTCCGGTCAACCGGGTGAATGCCGGGGAGAGCGGGCCGGTTGAAGACGACGAAGCGGCTGCCGAGGCGCGCAGGAGCCGTGAAAAGTCCGCCGCCGACGGCAATGTGGAGCATGATGGGGGCGGCCACTGGTGGACGGAAATGCCGGAACACTTGGTCGCGGGGATCGCCGAGGTGGCGTCCGGAGCGCTCGCGCACGCTGGCGTGGCGACTTGGCCGGACAAACCGTTTCTGGT
Organism: Chloroflexota bacterium; assembly: GCA_028875495.1. Lineage (GTDB taxonomy): Bacteria > Chloroflexota > Dehalococcoidia > Lucifugimonadales > VXLM01 > VXLM01. The sequence goes on along the minus strand of JAPPDQ010000394.1, from coordinate 5,189 downwards.
TTGGACTGCAGCGTTTGAGCACGAGGCTCCGGCTCGGGAAATGCGTCAGCACCGGGACAATCTGAAGACATTCCTCGAAGGATGTCGAGCGCTGCATAGGATGTTCCGCAAAGTCGGGAGGGAGGCACCCCATCTGAGGGCGCGGGTCCCCACCCGGTTCGCGGACTTCGAGGAGTCGGTGAAGGACATTCTGGCAACCGTGGGCGACAAGGGTATCGGTAGCGAAGCGTGGATGGCGGCGGCAATGGACGGGCCTTTATGGGCGCTCAGGAAGCGATCCCGCCTCATGGCGGACGCGACTGGCTCGGGACCTTGGAGGACTGGCGTTCGCGCCAGGGGACGGACCGTGCAGTGCGGAGCTAGGAAGTGGTTGAGAGCGACACCTTTCGATTCTACCAAGCAGTCGCGATCCACCCAACCTTCGTGCTTCGCGACCTCCTACCCACCCTCGGGTTGGCGGTCATCTGAGATGAGGCGGAGCGACTCGCGCGAAACTCGGTCGCGGTCAGTCGGGGCCTTCGATTGTCGTTCTCTTGGGCGCCGATGCCTGATCGCGGCACGCGCTGTCGGTGACGGCGCACGTGGCCTATGAGGCAAGAGGATCGTCCATCCCAGGAATTCACCACCCACAATAGCGGCTATCGACACGTAGGGTCACTGCATGGGAATCAAGTTCGACACGTACAGCTACAGGGCACGGGTCCTTCCCGTATACCTCACGCTCGCTCCCGTCGTACTGCTCCTGGCCGCAGTAGTTCCCGAGGGCCTCAAGTTGCCGATTGGCGGAGCAGCGGCCTTGGTCTTCGCGCCGATCTCGTTCTTCCTCGGCCAAGTCGGCGCGGACTTCGGGAAACGCCTTGAGAAGAGCCTCTGGACAAATTGGGGCGGACCGCCGACGACTCGCTTCCTCCGGCAAGGCAATAGGGAGTTCAACGAGGTTACACGGGATCGCGTGCACGCGAAGCTCCGCCAACTTGGGCTCCACGTTCCGACGCGCGAGGAACAAGAGCATGACCAGACCGCTGCAGATACGCACTATCAGTCATGCACGGAGGACCTTATTCGTAGGACGAGGGATGCCAAGAAGTTCCCGCTCGTATTCAAGGGCCTCACGGAGTACGGCTTCCGCAGAAACCTGCTCGGCCTGAAGGGCTTCGGCGTGTTCCTCAACCTTGTCGGCGTGGCTGGCTCGGCTTGGGCTACGTACACAGCGTGGAACGCCACTACAGAACCGCCGGCCGTTTCATTGGTCGCCGGCCTGATTAGCGCCGGGTTGCTTCTCGCATGGCTGGTTTGGGTCACGGATCGCACGGTAAAGCTGTCAGCCGACCGATATGCGCGGTTCCTCTTGGAAGCGGCTCTGGAGCAGGAATAGACGATGGCGACAATTCACTTTCTCAACGTTAAGGAGGGCGACTGCTCCATCATCGAGCACAATTCCGGCCACACGACCGTGATTGACGTTTGCAACGCCAAGCCTGCCGAGCCCCCGCATGAGGCGCTGATGGAGATGATGGCCAAGTCGGAGCGGGGAATCAGCGGCAACTTCCAGCAGAAAAAGTACCCGGTGAACCCGATCAACTACGTGAACGATCATGGGATCAGCAGCATTTTCCGGTATGTCCAGACTCATCCGGACATGGATCACATGGACGGCATCGAGGCACTCTTCGCCGAGTTCAGCCCGACCAATTTCTGGGACACCGACAACACCAAGGAGATGCAGGTCGCGAGTTGGGAGGGCTCTCCATATCGGGCGACGGACTGGTCCTTTTACAAGCACCTCCGGGACACCGACCCTGGCGAGGAACCAAAGCGGTTGACGCTCTACTCCGGTGCCCGGGGTCACTACTACAACCAAGCGCTTGACGGCACTGGTGGGGGTGACGGGCTTCACGTCCTCGCGCCGACAAAGGAACTCGTTGACGCGGCGAACGAAGCTGACGACGATTACAACCACTGTTCTTACGTCATTCTCTACTGCACAGGGGACAGCAGGATCGTTTTCGGCGGCGATTCGCACGACGCCACGTGGGAACACATCCTGGAGCACCATAAGGCCGACGTCACCGACATCGACCTGCTCATCGCTCCGCATCACGGGCGCAAGTCTGGCCGTTCATACGAGTTTCTCGATACGCTGACGCCAACCCTCACGTTCTTTGGGAACGCCCGCTCGGAACACTTGGCTTACGGGGCCTGGAGGGACCGTGGGCTGTCGATCGTCACCAACAATCAGGCGAACTGCATGGTGGTCGATGCGAGCACCTATCCGATGACGCTCTACGTCACGCACGAGAACTTCGCGCGGCGAGTGAACTCCTCGACGTATTGCAGCGATGCCTTCAAGGCTTGGTACGTCGGTCCCATCACTGAGCATCTCATCCCATGAGATTCGAGATCCTCAACGTCGAGCACGGCTTTTGTGCCTACGCGGTAGGTAGCGACGGGGGCGTGCTGCTCTTCGACTGTGGCCACGGCTTGGTAAACCGACCTTCGACCTACCTTCCTGACCGTGGCATCACCAACATTCGCCGCTTCTTCGTCACGAACTACGACGAGGATCACATCAGCGACCTGCTCGCCGTTCGCCGGAATCTCCATATCGAGGTGCTCACCCGGAACGCGAGCATGACCAACAGCTACATTCGCTCGCTGAAGACTCCTCCCATCAGCCCGGCCATGAACGAGCTGCTCGGCATGATCGACTCCTTCACCGGGGCAGTCACCCCTGAGCAACTCGAGCCCGCAGGCCTGCGGGTCTCGATCTTTCACAACGACTATCCGACGTTCACCGATACGAACAATCTGAGCCTTCTCACTTTCCTCGACGTCGGGGGCGTCTCGTTTGTTCTCGGAGGCGATCTCGAAAAGGCAGGTTGGCTCGCTTTGCTGCAGAAACCGCATGTGCGGAGTCTCCTCCAGCGTGTTGATGTATTCGTCGCGTCGCACCACGGACGCGCGAGCGGCTACTGCTCCGAGGTTTTCGAGTACTGCACGCCGCGCCTCATCGTGATGTCTGACGGGCCGATTCGACACGACACCCAATTCATGGCCAGTACCTATGCTCAACATACTCTAGGAGAATTGTTTTCCACGCCCTCGGGCCGAGAGAACCGCAAAGTCGTGACGACGAGGAAGGACGGGAACATATCTTGGAACTGCTAACGTGACCATCGGTGACGGGAGCCAGGCTGTGATGCAGGGCCTCTCCTTGCCTGAGTTGGCGCACTCCTGGATCATGGCAAGATGGCCGTGACCCTGCGCTGAACGCGTGCCCCAAACAGGAGAGCACCGCCTATCTCGTGCACGAGATAGGCGGTGCTCGCCACCCGCTTGGAGGTCGGCAGCGCTCCCGGCGCAGAACTGACATTCCCGTCCCGACGGTCACTGAAGTCCTGTGTGACAATCCACTGAAGTTTTTTGTGACAAACGACACCAGTTCCCGGATGCGGGCGCGGCGACGGTCTGACTGCTCTTCGGCTCGCCCAAGGTCATGCGCGACAATCAGGCGATGGCCGACAAAGGTGCTTTCGGCAACGCCTGCCGCATCGAAGGCCAGGCTCTGGAGGGTGTCGACCAGTTCAGCATATCGGCGGGCGGGGACAGCGAGGATGAACTCCGGCTTGTGCCCGCCCTGATCAGCCAGCGTGCTCAGCGCTTGTGTCGCCTTGGTCAACAAGGTACGCTTTTGGCTAGAAGTCGTTCAAGCTAGATGGATCGGCCGCGATGCGTTGGTATCAGAAGTTGAGTTCTGTAGGGAAAACGGTGTTTGCCACTATTACCGCTATCGGGGCTATCGTTGTCGTTATCACGCTTTTCCTTGGGTTACCGGGAGGTTTCAATGACTTTTTTGATCAATCTCCCGCTTTGCGTGAAAAATGGCTTAGTGCCGATCAATGGACCGGAATGTACAGTTCGTTTCCAGAAGGTGTAGTAAACATGGAAGATCTTGAGTTGTCTAGTGATTCTGATGTTGTTCTCAATTTGATCTATTCATCGAATAGTTATGACATAGATGGCTATATCTATTCTGAAACATTTCTTGGAAAATATGGCAACTATCCAGAGCCATTTAGACGTGGACCAATTTATCCTGACCTGATGCTGAATGGAACGCCTAGTATACTGTTGCCCAACAGCCTAAAGCTCGAAGTGTACGATGTGGTTTTTGGCAAGCGCGTAGACATTGACAAACTACGGATAAAGAGAGACGGCCCAGATGGCATAATCACGGTAAGCAGTTCCGGTCCATTGTTGCCAAATACGCTTAGGCTCTCTCCCGATGAAAACTTGACACAAGACGATTTAGATTTTCGGTCACTTCTGAAACGCGCTCGTGACCACATTCGCGGCAGCACCGATCCTTAGAAAGTTTGCGGCGAATTAGAAACATGTTTTGTCCACTTCTATCTTACACAAAAATAAAGTTCGGTCTGCGCCCTTTCAACGGTCCATACTTGTGTAGGTGACGCCATTCCCGCTTTCTCTCTGCGATGGTTTCACGCACCTGTATTGCCCAGTTGAGCCTTTCGAGCCCCTGTCAGACGTTCCGGTGGCCCTGCGATTCCAGCATCGTGTGAAGCAGGTCGATGTCTCCTTCTGGGTGCTCCCGCGCGAGGACGGTGATGTCGGCGACGTGGACTGCGGTGACCGCGTCGAAGGCGAGGCACTTGCGCAGGTCGTCGGCGCTGTCCAGTCGGCGGTCCTTTATGGAGAGCACCGCAAAGTGTGGGGCAGTCAAGCGGCCATGATGGTTTCGGAGTTTGTCTTCATGCCGGGATACCATTGTTCGAATTTGCCCCGAAGGGTTCCGTCGAGTGGCCGGGAGCGGGTCTGAAGCATGAGGTGGGCGCCTTGCCTTGACCAACGCATCTGCTGGCGCTTGCCGAAGCGCTTGCCGACGATTGTGTTGACGGTGCTTTCAACGAAGCCGGTTGAAACGCGTTCGCCGTAGCGGCGTCGCTCTGCATAGTTCGGGATCATGGCCTTGTTGTTCGCGATGTAGGTCTCGAACTCAGCCGCTGCTTTCTGCAGGGCCTTGATGCTCGCGTAGCTGGTCTGGAGCTCATCCAGCTCCATGACAAGGGCGTCAATGACTGCCTGGCCGTCATGCAGGTTGCCGTGCCAGAGGAAGCCCTTGATTTGGCGCAGCAGCCTGGCCAGCTGTCCTGCCACCTCTTCATTGT
>JAPPDQ010000001.1 GCA_028875495.1 Chloroflexota bacterium | reverse complement strand
GGTTCGCGCCCGACATCCTGGTCGGCGTGGCCGCGTCGCACTCGATCGGCGACTTCGACTTCACCGACAATACGGGCGCAAGTCCGGTGACCGGGACCTACGGAACCGCCATCAGCACCGTGAACCCGTATGTGGCGTGGTTCCCGGGCATCCGGGGCGCCGCCGCCTGGGCGACCGGCGGGTTCGGCTGGGGCGACATCGAGATCGAGGACCAGCGAGAGACGCTGCGGGCGAGCCCGACCACGACGATGACCGGGGCCCTGGGCGGCAGCTATCAGCTGGTCGAGAGCGGGATCGGCGGGTTGAAGGTCAAGGGCGAAGGCTGGGCCGGACGCGTCATGGTGGACGGCAGCGCGCGGATCGACTCGGTCACCCTGGGCATGCAGCGGGCCCGTCTCGCGCTGGAGTGGACGCAGGGCTACCGCGCCGCCTCCGGGCACGAGCTGGCAATGACCGTGGAGGGCGGCATGCGCTACGACAACGGCGACGGTGCGAACGGAGCCGGCATGGAGGTCGGCGGTGGGCTGAAGTACATGAATGCGCGCTGCGGTCTCACCGCCGAGGGCCGCGGCCGCCTGCTGGTCTCTGGCCGCGAAGGCTACGAGGAGTGGGGCGCCGGCGGCATGATCCAGCTGGATCGCGCCACGAGGGGCGAGGGCCTGTCGATCAGGGTGGCCCCCTCGTACGGCGACGCCGGGAGCGGCGTGAACGCACTCTGGGAGCGCGGCGTGTCGGACGCGGTGCGCGGTTTCGACGCAAGCGGACGCGGCAACGTGGACGCCGAGGTGGCCTACGGGCTGCGAGGATTCCGGGGCACGCCGTACAGCGGATTCTACATGGCCGGCGGGGGAGCCAGGGCATTCAGCAGCGGCGTGCGCTACGAGCTGGGCTCGGGCATGGGCCTGAGGATCGAGGGCACACGCCGCGAAAGCGGGCTCGGTGCGGCCCAGCACACACTCGGGATCCGCGGAAGGCTGCAGTTCCGGTAGGGCACAGCCGGGAGTTGGCCGACGATGACGGCTCGCCCCCGCTCGGAGCATTTCGGGCGGGGGCGAGGCGTGAGGCGGGCGAACTCGAGCGCGATCCGGACAGGCACCACCCGGCGGGCGAGCTGCCGCTGGGGAGGGGCAGGAGTCAGTCGTCCGGCTGAGAGGTGAGCCGGCCCTTGATGAAGGCCACGTCTTCGCCGGTGCGGGCCACCTTGACCTCCAGAGAATCGATCCGTCCGCTCAGCTGGGCTCCCTGCCGATCGATCCGCTCGATGATGGTCGTATCCATTCGCTCTCCTCGGTCCCGAGAACATGTTCCCTCGATTGCTGTGTGGCAAGTGGGCCCGTGGACGGGAACCATCTGGGTTCCGTCCGACTCGCGTTTGCCGCCGCCGGGCCGCTCGTGGTGCGTAGCGGCCGCATCTACAGCTGGGTCGAGGACGAGCTGGAGGTGCCGTTTGTGGTCAGGGCGGCGGTGGCGTGGGGCGGGGAGGGGCCTCCACCGTGATGCGGAAAGACTGCATGGCGGTGAGACCGTCCGGGTTGCTGGCCGTAATCGTGATCGTCGTGCTTCCCACGCGAGCGCCGGAGACCGTTAGCACACTGCCAGCAACGGAAACCGTGGCCACAGTGGAATCCGATGTCGTCGCTGCGTAGGCGAGCGACCCCCCCTCAGGATTCTGGAAGTAGGGGAAGACGTTGATCGCGACCGCATCACCCTCTCTCACAATCTCAGCGGGGATGGTACCGACCGGTTCCGGGGCACTACTGGGGACCGCTACCGTGACGCTGATGTCCTGCACGGCCGATAGGCCGTTGGGGTCTGTAGCAGTTACGGTGACCATCGCAGTCCCCTCTGCCGTAGCGGTGATCATGATTAAACTGCCGGAAACGGAAACCGTGGCCACAGCGGGATCCGATGTCGTCGGGGCGTAGACCAGCGAAGCCCTCTCGGGGTCACGAAAGTACCGGGATACATTAATCACGGCCCTTTCGCCTACGCCCAGTTCCTCGGCGGGGATGGTGCCAACCAGCTCCGGCGCTTCGTTCAGGAGACTGGCTGCAGTGAGGTACCAGATGTTCCACGCACCACCCCTGTTGGAGCGGAAGAATATCCTGCCGTCAGGGTGCCATATCGGCTCGTCGTCATGAGAGCCGTTGGTGGTGAGTTGGGAACGTGTCCCCTGTGTTATGGAAAGCGTCCAGACATCGTAGTTGGCCTGGCCCATGCCGTCCAGCCCTTCGTTGGACACATACACAATCGCTTGGCCATCCGGAGACCAGGACGGCTGAATCTCATCGTGATCCGCCCCGGTGCTCAGCAATGTCTCGCCACCACCGTCGGCATCCATTAGCCAGATCTCGAAACGATCAGTGTCCGGGTTCCGGCGGTTGTACAGGATCCTGCTGCCATCGGGAGAAACCCTGGGACGATGCCCCTCGCGAAGCTGGGTCTCGAATCCAGTGGTGAGGTCAAGTGTCCAGATGTGCGGGCGATCGACACCAGGAAGCCATCGCTCGAAAGCGACCCATGCTCCATCCGGGCTCTGCGAAGGCAGATAATCGGCATCGAGGGACTGAGTGGCCATCGTCAGGCCAACACCTGCCTGCTCATCGACAATCCAGAGCGAACTGGGTCGTCCGTTGCGGTTGGACGCAAACACCATATTGGGACTACCAGAGGCTACCGAGGGATCGATGTCGAAACTCCGCCCAGCCGTCACGGGTGTTCGGCTGACGCCGGAAACGGGCGTCTTCCAAAGGTTCGCTTGTTCCGCGCCGGTGTCGGTGTCCTGGAGATGCCAGTAGTAGATCTGGTTGTCCGTCGACACGACGGCACCGCCGATCTGGCCTTGATCAATCGTGAATTCGGTCACCCTCGTTACGCTCTGAACGCTAGGTGACGTCTCGATCGTTTCGAGGTACGCAACGGTGTTTTCGCACGCGAAACTACTGGTCGGCCTCCCGGCCACAGCGCTGGAAGATCGATCGATTCGACAGAGTTCGATGGCAACCGTAACCGCCCTCACGACCTCAACGCCTATTCGCAACGTAGCCGCCAGGTCGCGCGGATCACGCGCCGTTATCGTGAGCGCCGTACTTCCTTCGGCGACGGCGTCGATTCTGAGAAAGCTGCCGTCGTACACCGAGACGTCGGCCACGTTGCGATCCGTTGTCGCTACGGTATAGGTAAGCGAATCCCCGTCGGGATCCCGAAAGAAGTCTGACGCGTCGGCATACAGCGTGTCACCTTCGGTCATTTCCACCATAGCCACCTCTGCTGCCGGTCCTGGCAACACTAGGGGGGGATTGCTACTGCAGCTGGCGGATACGCCGAACAGCAGGATCACGAACGTGCCCTGGAGAATCCGGTTCGCGGCCATGTTGGTTACCTCCTTTTCCTCAAGACCGGAGGAGGGCTATCCACCAACAAACAATGAGGGCGCGCGTCGAGTCGGGCAAGCGGTTGAGCAGGTGCCTCGCGGTGTCGGTGCTGCCGCGAAGCCGGAGGCTTTGTCAATGGGCATCGAAAATGACAATATCCTGGGCATTGAAAACAACAATACTTTGGGTATCGAAAAAATCACTATCTTGGACATTGAAAATATCATGGTTTCGGGAGTTGAAAACATCAGGATCTTGGGCATCCAAAATGTCAGGGCCCAATCCTCACCATGGGGGATCACCGCCGCCAGGAGGTCACCCGCGTGGGAAGCGTAAGTTGCCCCATCACCATCTCGGCGGCGAGTCGGTTAGCCATGTTCGTTTCGCCAGGTAGGCCCGTGCCGTAGATCTCAACCCAATCGAAGTTTGCGACCGCGGGCACTGTGTCGGTGGGCGAGCTGGCCAGCCCGTAGCCGGTCAGCGCCGTCGGAAGTCCCACCGACAGCTCTGCGTTGATCAACTCCGTCGCACCGACGTAGACCCGCAGCCTCCCATTGGTCAGGGACGCGGCGATTTCTACAGCGGTGGTGTCCGTCGGCACCGCGTGGGACTTACCGTAGAGGCCGCTTTCAGTTCGCCAGACGCCGCCGAGAGCGTCCAGATACGCGAAGACGTAATCCACGGCCGCGGTGTCGACAGTCAACCCCTCCCCCATGAGGAAGGTGTACCTGTTGTACCTGTATCCGTCTGCCATGAGCACTAGCACCGGGTGCGCCGAGGCGCTAATGCCACCCATCTTCACGCGCACGTCCCAATCGCGGAGCCGGTGTCCGCGTGCGGCGAAACCGTATCTGCGGGTCACGGTGTTCGTCAAACGCAGTCGGGTGCCGACCTTATCACTGGTGGCGTTGACGAGCGTCCAATTGTCGTCACCCCAGGACCCTGCCTCGAACCCGTCACCGAAGAGCGGGTCGCACGCGAGGCCGGTGCCGATGTGCAGTGGGATCGAGTCGAGCCAGGTCTGCATCGTTTCACCCGCAGGAACGCAGATCGCTGTGCCCGCATAGCGCAGGTACTGCATCTTTTCGTGGTACTCTCGATCAGCGTGTGAGGCGGGTAGTGACAACGGCAACGGTCCTGTGAGGGCATTGTCGCCCACGTCCAGAATGTGGCGCAGCCCTGGCCAGCCAAGCAGTGGTGGAAGCACGCCGGTCAATAGGTTGTTGGAAATGTCGAGGGTTTCGACCCATAGGTTGCTGAGTGCTGGCGGGATCGAGCCGCTTAGCAGGTTGCCGCTCAGGTCCAGGACGGTTCCGTTGTCGTTGTGGAACGAGAGGTTCCCGAGCTCTGGTGGAATGGGCCCACCCAGTCTGTTCCCCGAGAGGTTCAGCGCACTGAGGTGTTCGCCGATGTTGCCGAGCTCGGCCGGAATCGCACCAGTCAGCCGGTTGCGGCTTAGATCCAGCGCCCCCAGCGAATCGAGCCCACCGAGCTCCGGGGGGATGCTGCCCGTCAGCAAGTTGTCGCTCAGGTCCAGCCTCCATGCGTGCAGGTTCGCAAGCTCGGGCGGGATCGTCCCGGTCAGCAGGTTATCGCTGAGGTCCAGCGTCGATCCGCCAATGGCGTCGTATGTTATGTTGCCCAGTTCTGGCGGGATGCTCCCGACAAGGAAGTTGTCGCTCAGGTCGACAACCGTCATTGGGCGGAGTGTATCGCCCATTTGGCCGAGCGCCGCTGGAATCTCGCCCTCGAGATAGTTGTCGCTGAGATTGAGCCGTGTCACACCGAGTGCGCCAATCCCAGCAGGGATTGAGTCGCGCATCCTGTTGCCTCGCAGGTCGAGATGCGTCAGGTCGGACAGGAGAATAAGCGACGCCATGGGAATGGAACCACTGAGGTTGTTGTCGCCGAGCCGGAGACCAGAAACAGTCGTTCCAAACCAAACAAGGTCAACCCCGTACCAGTCGTCGATCGGCGCAGACGTCAACCAGTTGTCGTTCCGCGTCCAGTTCGGGCCATCAGTAGCATTGTAAAACGTTACGAGGGCGTCGCGGTCACTGCGCGCGCCGCTTGCCAGCACCGACTGCAGTTCGGCACCACTGTCGGCCGGCACCTCTGGCACCGTGGCCGCATCGCAGGACAGGACCGCGAAGATCGTCATCACTGCACCACGAGTGGTCCATCTGTTCATGCTTTCCTCCCGGGAACGGAGATTCGACCGCTACTCCATTTGGGCAACGCATCGCCGGAGAACATACGCCCACTCCGCTTGACTGCAACACTTAGGTGGGGGTTACAGTACCCCCGATTTGATTGGACTGTCGTAGGGCAACACCACCTCCGGGACGCAACCTATTGACGGCGTAGGCCCGAGGAGTGACGGCTCGGCTGGTCGCACCTCGCCGTCCTTGAGGCTGGCGACCACGCGACCCGGATAGCTGCGCCCGTCGGGATTCCAGACGTCGATCACGCCGATCCTTCTTCCCAGGGGTCGCCCTCGCGCCGGCGCCGCACCCAGAGCCCGCCCTCCCATGTGGCCCTGAGGGAGACGACGACGGGCATCTCGTGGTTGAACTGCATGCCCGCGATGTCGGCGCGCAACTGCGCGACCACTTGCGCCATGTATTCCGGCGGCGCCTGGTCCGGTCCCTGCGGGTTGGCGGGGTCGCCGTAGAGGCGCTCGAAGGTCGCCATGGCGGAATCCCGAACGGTGGTCCCGACTTCGGGGGTCACCGGCTCGGGATTGATGGGTCTCGAGATTGTGCCGATGGGTGCACCGTCGCCCCCAACCAGCTTGATCGAATAGCCGGCGGAATCGGAGTAGGCCACCGACCCGTCGGGCAGGACATCGAAGAGCAGGGCGGGGTCGAACCTTCTCGGCTCGTCCGTCGCACCGGACGCCTCCTCACCGGACGCCAGTGCCCGTACCTCGCCGGCCCGGACGATGGGCTCGGCGGTGGTGCCCGTCGGTCCCAGGGTCAACCGCTCCAGGCCGCGCGGGCCGATGGTCGGGTTGGGCGATTCGATCTGCAGGAACGTCGACAGATCCAGCCCCGTCAGGCGGCCGACCCCACCGAGTTCCGGCTGGAAGGGCCGGTCAGTTCGTTGTCGCCGAGGTGCAACCGATCGAGGCTCGTCAGGTCGGCGAGCGCGGACGGAATTGGCCCAGCGAGGTTGTTTCTCTCGAGGTGCAGCCTGATGACCGCTCCCCGATGGTTGACCGAGACACCGTGCCAATCGCTCAGTGGCGCCCCGGTCAGCCAGTTTTCGTTGTTGACCCAACGGTTTCCTCCGGTGGCCCGGTATAGAGCTTCCAGCGCACTGCGCTCGGCGGGCGGCGGCGGCGCGACAACCGTCAGTTCGGCGCGCCCGACCAACTCGGACGAAGTTGCCGCGACCGTGACCCTGCCCTCCGCCAGAGCCTGAACGAGTCCCGAGTCGTCCACGACCGCGATTCGATAGATCACTGGACTCCCAGAAGAACTCCGCGCCCGAGATCGCGTGCTCATTCGCGTCGAACGCCTCGGCCTCCAGCAGCAACGTGTCGCCCACTGTGAGCGTGTCGGCTGCCGGTGTTACCGAGACGGTGCTGACCACCTGCATCACCGTCACCACCGCCGTTCCGGACACCGAGCCCGCGCTCGCCGTGATCGTCGCCGTCCCGTTGCCTGCGGCCGTCACCAGACCCGAGGTGTTCACGGCTGCCACGGCGGGAGCACTGCTCGTCCAGGCCACGGCGGCCCCCGCCATCGCGTTGCCGTTCTGATCGCGCACCTCGGCACGCAGCTGCCCGGTCTCTCCCAGCTGCCTTCCACTCAGCGGTCGCGGGCGTCACGGTAAGGGTCGTCGCGCGTGGAGGATCGAGGGGAGGCGGCTCCGTCGCGCTGCCGCAGCCCAAGCGAGACTCGCCAACACCGTGACGGCGAGCGCGCGGTTCGTCCGGTGACTCAACGCCCGTTGCTCCAAGGGTCACTGATGGCGGCGGAGAAGGGTCGGGCCGAATCCATGGAGCGCTTCAGCCTTGGGAATGTGAGGTGAACTGGTTGTGCGGCTTCAGTTACTCCGATTGGAAGTCGAAACCTTGCAAGCCAGGAGCCGCCAAGACGGTAACCAGACAACGTCCCCGTCGCATCCTCAAGACTGATGACGCTTGCGCACCTAGTCGGGGAGGACCGATGGCAGTTCGGCCGGGATCAACGCAGAGAGAGGCTCCTTGACCCCTTAGAGCCTCGGGCGAAAGTTGCCCGAGGCCGAAAGCACGAGCCGCACTAGATCCGCTTGGCGGCTGGTTCTGATCTTGCGGAGAATGCGCTACACATGAGTGCGGATGGTACTGATTCCGCACACCGTGGACTCTGCGATGTCAGCCACGCTCTTGCCTTCGGCCAGCATCACCGCGACGCGACGTGTGGACCATGACCGCTTGAGCGGGGCAGCGTGTAGTCATAGATGCGGGAAAGCAGGGCTCACGTTCGCTCGCGGTTAATCCAAATCGCGAACATGGTGGACTAGGAAGGACCACCCAAAGGAGAAGAGCACATGGGAGGCAGTGAAGGACGCGTAGATACGGTGAATCCTGGCGATGTCAGAGTTCGAGAGGTTCCGCGAAGACAGTTCCTGCGGGGAATCGGGCTGTTTGGGTCAGCATCAGCGCTTGCCATGGCCGGGTGAGTGCTGTTCGTCGTGAGCGACTGTCAAGGTCAGGGCCGATCAGGATTTCAACGGGACGGTCACCGACATCGATCCCTTTGATCCGCCAAACCGGATCGTCCGGTATGGTGATCCAATCCCCAACAATGACATCGACTAGCAACGGGCGGCAGGGCAGTGACCGAACCCGCATCACCTCCAGAAACCGCATCGCTTGACGGCCGTTTGACCACATTGGCGACGCACCGTCGAGCCCGAGCGGAATTGGGATGGCGTGTTGTACGTGGACACCTTATAATGGCCCGTAGAATGTCACCGAGACGGACCCCGTGGATCTCATGAACTGCGGCGCTGGCGGGGTTGCGAAGTGAACCTCGTCCCGTCCACACATTCGGGCAGAGTCGTGCGAAACGCGCACACCGCCCCGCCCCTGTAAGGGAGGAGTATAGCATGAACGTGAGACGCACCATATTGGCACTGAGTATGCTGGGGGCGGTCGCGTGTGAGGGACTCACAGAGTTGACCGAACCGCCACCACCTGCCAACCAAGCACCAATCGCTCGGTGTATCTGGGACCCATCTACCGTGTACTGGGGGAGCACCTGGGAGCTCGATGTAGCCGACTGTTTCTCGGATCCGGACGGGGATCGCCTGACGTATCGCGCGAGCGCCTCAAACACCCAAGTGGTGAGTGTCGCTGTGAGCGGCAGCACAGTCGCTATTCATGCGCTGGAGGTTGGCACCGCTACCGTCACGATCACAGCCTCGGATTCGGGCGGTCTGTCGGCGACATTCAGCATTCCGGTCGAAGTTTTTGCGAACACAGCGTATCTCTACTGCAGTACCCAAGGTGCGCGGGGAGCGGACCAATACATCTACATAAGTGCGATTGTCGAGCACTTGTGGCATGAAGACGATACCTGGCCCGACGTTGTCGAGAAATGGCTCACACTATTCCAAGGGTGGGTTGCCCACAACTACGGGGCGCGAATCGTACGCGAGCAGAACCAGTTTTGCAACGGTGGATTCGACCTCTCCGAAATGCGGGAGAGCCTGCGGGAGAACATTGCCGATGCAAGAGCTAAAGGATGGAACGTCGTAGTCACGACCTGGAATGGGTAGGCCCGGCCAGCCGCTTACCGTGCAAAGAAGCTCTCGCGTTGCGCTGCGACCTACGCTGCGGCCGACACCCCCGTTTGCAAGAGAAAGCATGAGCAGATGGACCACTCTTGGCACGGTGATGGTGATCTTCGCCGTCGTCCTGGGATCCAGTCACGGTGCCAGAGGTGCCCGCCTCCAGCCGTACGGAGTTGCAATCGGCACTGGTTAGCAGCGCGCGCAGTGACCGCGACGCCCTCATAGCCTTCTACAACGCGACCGATGGCCCGAACTGGACACGAAGCGACAACTGGCTGACATCCGCACCGATCCACGCTGGAACCCAATCGCGGGCGCATCCATGGCTGAACGGGACCGATCGTCAGTGCGAATCCACGCCGAACCGACCCAAATGTCATGTTTGCTTTACAATATGTAATGCCAAAATGTCACGCTGAAGTCGCCGACACACCGCCGACCCTCCTCGCCCTCACCCTGATCACCGCCCTCGTCTCCTGCGAAAGCGAATCGGCATCGCCGGGGAGGGGACCACTGCGCGAGACGCTTCCCAACGGGGCGGTCCTCGTGAGATATCCCGACCTCCCAGCTATCGACTCGGTCGGTCCCGAAGTTGCTGAAGCGCATGTCGATCTGCAGTTCGGCAGCGTGGACGGAAGCGACCCCAACCTCACCTTCGGCGCGATTCGGGTCCAGGCAGCCAGCGACGGCACCATCTATGTGCTGGACCAGCAGGCCGCAGAGGTCCGTGTTTTCGACTCCGACGGCCGCTACCTCAGAACGATCGTCCGGCAGGGCGAGGGACCGGGCGAGATCGGCGGCGCCAACGGGATCTTCCTCTCGCGAGACACCCTCCTGTGGATCAACGACACCCGACAGCGGACGATCATCGGGGTGGATGCCGACGGAGAAGAGGTCGGCGGTTCACGAAGCCGGTCATGAGCGTTGCGAACACCTGGACCGGAGTCTTCGACGACCGGGGACGCTACTCCACGTCCGACGTGCCCTACGGGTTCCTCCCCCTGCGCTTCGAGCCCTCCGAGATGACGGCGGTCAATCCGGCCGGCGGATCCTGGCGCGCCCACAACACGTCGTACCGTATCGCGCGGGGGACACGCTGGTCGTCATCGAAGTCGGGCTGCTCGAGCAGCCGGTGACCGACTCGGACCGCATCGCCTACGTCGACAGCATTGTCGACGACCGTCCCGAACTCCGCCGTAAAGCGGAAGAGGTCGCGGCACTGATGCCGGACACAAAGCCCGTTCTCGCAGAGCTCTTCGTAGACGATGAACACCGCCTCTGGGTGCAAAGGGTCACGCCGGAGGGTGCGCCCGCGTTCTACGATCTGTTTTCCGTGCACGGGGACCATCTGGGTTCCGTCCGTCTCGCGTTCGCCGCCGCCGGGCCGCTTGATCCCTCTGGCTCATCGTCACGCACCTGGACGGCTGGAAACGCTGACCACGGGGTCGCAAGTGGCCGGTCGGCGACCTTCGACCTCGCGTGCGGAAATCACGCTGGATCGATCCACAGTGTCGTGTTGGCTTTACAGCATGTAAAGTAGACATTCCATAGCACATTGTCGGCGATTCCGCCGTAGCTGGGACGGCTATCCAGGCTGCGTGAGGGGTGGCTCGCGGCGCTCGATCAAGCTTGCCGTCGAGGAGATCGAGTTGGCCGGTAATCCAGATCGCTTCGGCCGGTACGGCCAAGAAGGCTGAAGCACCATGTGCCGGACCTGAACACCTCTCCGGCGCGACGGTGGCACTCCCTCCCGCGTCGCCCGGTTCCGCCCCAGGTTTTGGGCTGGAGGACGTCAAGGAAGCACGTATCGCTCCAGGTACTATAGTCCGTATCCGTCCATCCGCACTGCGTTCAGAGTCCCGTCGCCGAACCCGACCACTCGCCTTTGCGAGTCCAGTTCGACTCTGAGCACGGCCACGCCGATGTCGTCGAAGAGGTCGTACTGCAGGGTCCCGTCTGCTTCGCGGTGGCGGCGGACCCATGCGCGGCCCACACGGTCCACCAGGATCGGGCGGTCCGAGAAGGGCGGCAGAAAAGCGGGCCACTCGTAG
>JAPPDQ010000260.1 GCA_028875495.1 Chloroflexota bacterium | reverse complement strand
GTCAAGACCGCAGCGTAGAACTGACCTCGGCGAGGCCGGGTGTCAGGTGAATACCGTACTTGTACAGCCAGGGCGGAGAATCCATCAGGCCCATACGGATGGTCCTGGTCGGTCTCGGACTCGATGCGAGCGCTCACCGAATGGTCTCCTACCTGGCGGACAGCGGTGTCGACATCCGGCTGTTGACCTTTCACGGCTACAAGCACGATGGCATTATCCTGTTGGCCAGACAGGTACGGGCGGCCGACGATCCCCGGCCGTCGTCCGGCAGTCCTCCACGCGCTCCCGACCTCAAGCGGAAGGCGGCCGAGCACGGAGTGGCGGAGATCTGGCAGGATGCCCGTGAATCACTGTACTACAGTGTCCGAACGTACTACACGAAATCCGGCATCACCTACCTGCAGAGGACGACGACCCTGCCCGACAACGTGCGGGTCCGCGGGTCGCATTCCGTGACCATTGACGAACCGGGGAAGATCCGGATCACGCTCTATCCGGCGGCTGTCGATCTTTGCCATGAGGAGTTCGCGCAGCTGAAGGATGCGATTCCATTCGAAGCCGAGAAGCCACCGAACACGCCTGCGACGCGTCGCGCCCCCAATCAGTGGTATTGCCGTCTTGACGAGAGGGGATGGCAGAGCGGCAGAGCCCGTCTGATTGAATTCGTCCGGGCCGTGGAGGACGCCTGGCGCGCGCACGAGCGGAGGGTGACGGATGAGGAGGTTGCGGGGGCGTAGGGCTGCTTCGAACTTGTCGCGACGTGTCACCAGAAACAGACTGCACTTCATTCAATCGGATGCCCCGACGGCCGAGGGTCATCAAGCATTCGGAATCGTGGCGAACATTCATGCTCGAGCAGACGGCCAACCTCATCAACCTCGATTGTCCCTTGCTTCACGTCCTCCGGCCTAATGACAATCGTGAGGTTGTCAGCCAGTCTACCTTCTCGGCAGGCAGCGATGAACGATCGCACGATTTCGCCAATGAGCTCAACTCGCTTCGCGTTCACACCACCATAACCCGCGCCCAACAATGGACATAGGAGGTCGTCCATACCGCTTTGGTATCTGATTCCATTCCACAAACGCGGTAGCGCGTCTAGGAACTCCCTCCTGTCAACCTCAACACGTTGTGCAGCGTTGAAGCGTGCCATCGCAAAAAAGTAAGCCTTCCGCTCTCCAGCATGAATGGGCACGACTGTCCCCAGTCGGTATACCTTCCGTTTCCCGTATGGTTTTTCTTCATCTGTACGACGCTCAAGGACGTTAACCGCGCCTAGTGCGTGGTCGAGCAGGTGGTCGAGCTCCTTAACCCTCGACGAGAAATACTTGTTCGTAAACTGCCCCTGAACACTCTCCGGCGATATCGTTCCATCGTCCATGCTTGTATCAAACGTCGTGTTCGTCCCGACTATTAGCGCGCCCTCTTCCTCGAAGATGTCGCCAATCTTGATTCGAACTTGGATATCTGTTCCCCGTAGCGTACTCCGCACTGCGAGCACGGGGCGACTCCTCTGAAACCCGTAGATGACTGCTCCAATCAAGATAACAGTCACGATCCCGCGCTCCACTCCGTCGAACCACAAGTACTCCCCGAAGAAGACGTTTAGGACGAGTACAACGATCCATGTGGCGCCGAGCACCTTGAACGCGTGTCCGCAGACTTGCCTTCCCCTTGCCCGCAAACGCGTGAAAGAACCCATGGATTCTACCGTCACAGCGCGAGGCGCGTGTACACATCATCAACGTAGTACCGGGGTCCATCTATACCTTGCTCCCTGAGCCGGGCGAAGCGTGCCGGCCAGTTGTCGAGAGCGTGCTGGAGTATCCGCGATCCGAAGTTAATGTGGATAACCAGTCTCTCGCGTATTATCGGCGGACAACGGTTTTGATCTACAGAGCGACGGCCGTTCAGGTTTACTGCGACGATGGGTAAACCGAGATCAAGGCTCTGCTCTAGCTCCCAACGAACGAATTTGTACAAGTACCTCGTGTGCTCACCGATGAGCGAAACAACGATTTTCGCGTTGAGCAAACGCGTTCGTAGTTGGCGCTTTATCGAAACCTCCTGGCTCGAATCGCGAGCCGTATTGAGATCGTGTGCATCGAAGAAGTTGAACGGGATGTTGTCATTTCGCTTCCACGCACACATGAGCCTATAGTAGTGCATGTCATTGTCGCCGTCAAAGGAAACGAACGTCTTGTTACGGTATGCCATGTCGGTTCACTCCTCGGGGAGTCGCTGGAGCCCATTGTGAGGTCCTGTCGGTCTCGGTCGGGCGCTGCACCAATGATGGTTGGTTGAATGCGGGACCGCAAGGGGCCGGACACCTGCGGCGTGGCAGACGGGCACTCACCTATTCCGGACGTTCGCTCTGCGGGTTTCCAATGATGGTCGTCCACCGGATCCCCGTAGCCACCGGGGACATCGCCCGAGCCGCCGGGCTTGGGCTCCGAAGCGATGATCCCGCGCATGCGATTTGACGGGAAGATCGGAGGGCTGAAAGAGTACGTCGCGGTCACCCACAGGAGACGGTTCGAACACCTGAGAACGCTCTCCCGTCACGGCCCAGTGCACCAGGTCAACATCGGGACTCCGAAGAATTGGGGTCGGCGGTTTCGCGTCCTCCAACGAGGCCAGCCTCTCCTGTTCGAGCTCTGTACCCGAGGCAACGCGATCGTCGGTGGCGCGTTCTTCGAGCACTACTCCGACCTCCCGATCAGCCTCGCCTGGGGCGTCTGCTGGCCGAACCCTTCCTTCAGGAGGAAGAAAACTGGAGGAGGCAGGGGCCCCCTGCGGCGTTCCGTGCCTTCCGCCTCGACCGGAAGCGGCGCAAGGCCCCTACTACGTTGCCCAGCCCTCCGCGTCTCCGGGTCCTTGTACGGCGTCACGCGGCATCCCGGCCAACGCCTCGTAGGCGTCTATGTACGGACGCGCAGAGGTGGGCCATCGCACTGCCGGAACGTCCTCCCCCGGACGGACCACAACTGCTCGCGGCCCCTCTTCCGGCAGGTGCTTCACGGCAGCATCGAACGCGTCGTCCAGAAGTTTCCGCTTGTCGTTCCAAGAGCAGTCCGTGACTTCGAGGCTGTTCCCGCTCATTCTCGCCCAGACAGCTTTCGCGACGAGCCTTGCGGCCCAGCGCGCTTCGTAGGGATGCAACACACGCGTCTCCTTCATCTCTCTCTCCAAGTCTCCAGTTGTGCGGGCAATCGGCACGGACGCCGGGGACGTCAACGCATCGAAGACTTCCTGCACGAACTGCCATCAAATGGCGGCGATTCCCCTGCGAACACACGCCGATCCTACGCTCACCCCTCTTCATCTACGACACCACAATCATCCAGATAGTCCGGTATTCGTTCTACAAATACGGTTGCCCTTCGATACAGCTCCATAACTTCATCTGTGGTCTTTTCTATCTGATACGATCCAAAGTCACCGTGAACCATCTTGTTCCGCTCCAGCCCGATTGTGAGAAATGCTTGAATGCCCTTTGCCAGATCGTCGTCTCCTCTGACAATTCCCTTCATGCGTGCCTTAAATTCAGTTCCAAATAGCGCGAAAAAGCTGTTGGCGCTATTGCCATCCCATTGAAAGTACGTATGATACTGTCGCCTTACCGCCTTGTTTGCCACTAGGGCGCTCACGCACGCCGACTCCCCACTGACATCTCCTACAAAGCGCAATACCGCATCCGTAATGTACCTCTCGAAGTAGCTCGCCGCACTAAGGACAAGTACCTTCCGAAGCGTAGCTTCAGTGGCAATCCGAAGCGACAGTTCGCTGTGCTCATCTAGAAGACCGACCACCTTGTTGTGTTCCGAAAACAGCCTGTCGACGACGGACTCCATGGGCCTACAAAGCCCGAATGTACTCACGGCCGAGACGCAACCGCGTAGCGACATTGCTACTATCTGTGGTCGCTTTCTGGGAGGCCTCCCTAAACTCAGCGTCGCTTGCAAGTGTCATAACCCCGCTACCATCCAGTTCACAATCCCGTCTCAGTAGCCGCCCTTCACGATACGCCTTCCCGCACGCTGCCGCAAAGACAGCCTCAAGGAGAGCGATGTTGAATCGATTGTTCATTGGATTAACGAACACACCATCGGGCAGCGCGCTTGCCTTTTCCAAAAAACTCTCAAAGAGATCCTTCAGGTACATGGTCTCCGCCGTCGTCTTCAATTGACATTGCTTCGAGAAGCTATTGAGAAACCGAATCATCGACGGTGCGTACTTGTCCCCCTCAACCAGCATTGCGAGAGCGCGAACCAACAGCTCCACGTCCTTCATATGTCGATCAGGTTGCGGCTTGGTGAGCAGTAATCTCCATTGTGAATTGAGATTCAACTCTGCCAACGCGTCGTAGAAATCCGAATGATACAAGCTTGCACGAATCTCCTGTGGCCGGAGGTTCATTCCTCCTGTGTTCAGTCGGTTGAAGATCTCGAACACGGAAGTGTTGTCGTTACTTGGTTTGTTTTGCCTAACCACTATCGTACGAACTGGCCGAAGGTCAAATGACATCTTGTAGTCCTCGAGGTCGTCATATGTCCGCCGATGAAACTTGTTTTCTCGTCCTGGCACCTGGTCCGGCAGCCATAGGCGGAAGTCGCGAAAAAGTGTGTCGTCCGCGAATACTGAGTCTGGTATGTGCCCCTCGTCTTCGAAGATCTGCCGGAGGGTCACTACCTGGTCCTTTCGAGGGAATCGACCCCTGATGAAATAGTAGATCGTCATCAAGCGCTGCTGACCATCAATGACCAAGAACCTGTTGTTGCTTTCTTCATAGAAAAACAGCTGTGGCACTGGGAGACCGAGGATGAGAGATTCGATCAGCCGAGATGCCATCGGCAGGCTCCATACGAAGTGACGTTGGAATCCCGGGATTTTTACAAAACCAGCGTCTATGTAGTTGTACAGGGTAATGACATTGAAATCGTTGGGCGTTGACGTGATGTCGTATTCATCAATGTAGCCCGCGTCACCCTCGTGATCAACATAGTCGTCGAACCATTCCCTGTCGGTGGCACCGGTTGGTGTGCTGGTTGTCATGTCTAGGCCCTGTCGAGATGGCATCGGAAAGCACGGTAACGCTGCGTGCCTAGCAAGCTAATGGTCTTTTTGGCTGGGTCAAGGGCTGTAGTAACAATCTGGGGGCTGGGTGCCATGCGACAGCGGTTCGACGGGTCGCAGAGCGGGTTGGCCAGGAGTCGTGGGGCGGCCTCCCGCTTGACGGGACAAGTATACCACCTAGGAGTCTGGTCCACCCTGGGTGGGACGGCTCCGGGTCCTACGCGCTTGGGTGGGTTCGTTTTCCTTGCACGGTGTAAATGGTCGGAATTGTCTCAGTCTGGGCACCGCCACACGATGGATCGTGGAGCAGCTTTGCTTCGGCGCTGTGCTCGGGAATCGGTCTTTAGGGCATCCCGGGCTCGGTTAGGCAGGTCGAGCGTCGGTACGATTGGAATGTCGTCACGAGCACGCCACACGGAAACCGTCACCCGCCGGCCATAGTGCGAACCCACTCCGGCAGGCTCGTGCACGCTGCCGCGCGAACGAGACCGATTCGTCGGACCAATTCCTGCATCCTGTCAGGGGGAACGACCTGCATCTTGGCATCTCGCAACGCGCGGAATATGGCATCACGCTGGCGCGCCACTCCAAGCCCATCTCTCACCAGGCCGTGGAGCAGGACATCGGCCGTCGATGCAAGTCGCAGTTCTCGAAACCGCTCGGCGCAGATCCGCCTCGCCTTGCATTCGTCGATCAGCGCGACAGCGCCACGCCCGACAGCGTAGGCGATCGTCGCCGCCTCGCCGTCGTCCAGGGTCTCCCGGGCCTCTCCTTCAACAAGCGAACGGTAGACAGGTTCGTCGCTCCGCTGCAGCTCCACTGGCTTGATGGACCCGTCTACGATCAGCGCTTCGAGCCCCTCCCAGGACCCGTGCCCCCGCCCTCTACCTTCCAACAGCTCGCGGCGAACGTTAGTGGTCGCGAGAAAGCGATTCGGGAAGGCATTGATGATTTCGGGCGCGGTCCCCGTCGCGACGAGGTTGATAATCACGCTTGCGTCGGTCACGACCGGGGCGCCCGGGTCACTCAGGAAGCTTGACGATGTCATCCGCCTCGCTCCTCTCGGTCTCTGCTCCCTCGAGGAGATCTCGCACTTCAAGCCTATGGAGCCTGAGCATCCGGGCCAGCTGTCCTTCGCTGTAGTACCCTTTCTTCCACGCTTCGCGGACCAGTAGCGCCAGCCGTCGGGGGACGTGGTCGCTGCGCGAGGTGGGGTTCTCGGTTCGGTGATGTGACCTGCCGAGAACCTGCTCCGCCTGCCGGTCGGTGATGCCCCCGTGCGACTGGAACCAGTCCCATGTGCCGCGTCGGGCGAGACCGACCTCTTCGAGGCGGCGCACCATGGCTTCGCGCGAGACGGCAAACCGGTCGGCCAGAAGGACCACGTGGCGGCGAGTCAGGTGTGAATGCCCGGCCGTAAGCTCTTCAAAGCGCAGCTTCACGGCGCGTGCCGGGGTCAGGAAGGCGCGCGCGAAGTGGTCCGCGTATCGCTCCTCACGAGAGTGGGGGCTGTCGTCCCGCATGAGGACGTCCGGCTCATGACGGGTCGATGTGAAGTGTCCGAGTTCGTGACCGGCGGTGTAGGCGCGGCGGCTGGCAGGGTGGTTGGCGTTCAGGAGGACGCACGCCCCCACGGCGGCGTCGTGGGCGAACAGTCCCGATATGCGGGCGCCCAGAGGCCGCACGTACACGCGGATGCCGAGGTCCAGCTCCATGACCGAGACGATGTCCCTCACCGGGCCGACTCCGAGGCCAAGCCAGACACGCAGCTCCTGGGCGTCGTGCTCCGCCTGGGAGCGGACGTTGCCGGGCAGGAGGGGTCGGGCGCGAGGGAAGTTCCGGTGTCGCGCGACGCCCAAGGCGTTCTCCAGCTCCACCTCGGCGCTGACGAGGTCCGTTAAAAGCCGGGCCGCCTGCTCGGTGCCGTCGTCAGGGCAGCGGGCCATGCTTCGGAATTGGGGAACGAGATCTATGTGGACCGCCTCCCGCCGCAGAATCGCGTTCGCCGAGGTGCCGTAGCAAATCGCGAGCGCCTGTAGCTCGTGCGTGCGGACGCGCCGCTTCCCCTGTTCGATGGCGACCAAGGTGGTGCGGGCGACATCGATGGCGGCGGCCGCTTTGGCCTGGGTGAGCTCCGCCGTCTTCCGGGCGATCCGGAGGCGGTTGCCGATGGTGCGGTCCGTCATTCTTTCAGTTCTCATCGATCGCTTCAGACCCAGTGCTTGACGAATGAGGTCGGTCCCAGCGAGTTCAGGAAGTCGCGCCATTCATCCGAATGCCGCTCCAAGAGCCGAACCATCCGGCCCTCGATGTCCTCGATGCCCGCGATTACGCGACCGAGGGATTTCGCGTGGCGCCTCACGGTCGGCCGCACATCGCCACCGGCCATGGCAGCGAGGTCGGCCATGTGTCGAGTTCCGGCGATGGCGTAGTCCCGGTAGGCACCATTCGGGTGATTGAAGTCCGGATCCACTGCGGTCTCCAGGGTGCTTGCGTTCATGTCAGTGCAGATGTAGGTCTCAGGATCTTCGGTGAGACCGGCAGCGTGGACGCTGACCCTTCTCAGCATGCACGCGGCGCACACCCCGCAGTGGCGCCACGACCCGCGGACGGAACTCCAGCGGTTGTCCTTCCAACAGGATTTGGTGGACCGCCACCTCTCGTCGTCGATGGCAACAAAGCCAGCGAGCGTCTCCCCCTTGGTGTGCCAGAGGCGCGGGAAGTGGTAGCGGATGGGCTGTTCGAAGACCGCCTCCAGAAACCGCTCCATGCGATACATGAACTCTGGATGGTTGCGGTAGTCGGGGTATGCGTGGCCCACGGTCACCAGCGGTGGCCCCAGGCTGCCCTGCCCGCTCTCGGGCACAATGACCCTGTTCGCGCGGGTCAGGTACGCGGCGATTCCGGCAGTCGTCGCGAACTTGAACCCGCGGCTCATTGCGCTTGCCTCGGAGCGTCGGGGAACCCGCACCCGGTAGGGGATCGACACAAATGGCTCCCCGTTGCGGCTCATCGCTCGTGGCCTCCGACCCAGACGCACCCGTACCACCTCCTCGCCCAGACATGCCTTGGCGAGCCCGGCGACCGCGAGCGAGTCCATCCCCTCGCTGTAGGCAAGAACCGCTCTCGAGGGCGGGAACAGAGCGAATCGATCTCCCTGAGGCTCTTGAATCGAGCGCTCTCTCTGGAAGAAATCGACTGACCAGTGGTCGCCTGTGACGAATCTTAGCGCCTCCAGCAAGGCTTCCTTCACAGCTGGTCGCTCCCACCGGAAGGGGTCGTCTACTGGAATGCGAAGCGACAAGCGCCGAGCCCACCCGTGCGACGGTCGCCGACGGGACAGGTCCGCGAACTCCACGCTGGCCGCCACGAGCATCGCATCACCCACCACCGGCTCCCAGCTGGAGAAGGCATAGGATTCGAGGGCCGTCGTGGAGAAGCCGATGTGCCGGCCGAGCTCGCATTGGTGCCAGCCGTCCAGTTGCTGGCCTTCATGCTCGCATACGGCAACCCGCGCCTCGGGAGGTGCCGCGCCGGTTGCCGACCGGATCACAGCTGCGGACCCTCGTCGAGTCCGTCTCGCTTGACGGGGCTACGGGCCGGTGCCGGGGATCCGGAATCGTCAACGATCCGGGAAGCCAGACCTTGGACATCGACCGCCCGGCAAGCCTCGGTGAAGCGCCGACTGACGCGACTCCAGGGAAGCCAAGTCTTCCTGAGATAGTGCTCTTTGGTGGAACGCGAGTTGTCGTGGAGGCACTCGCGAAGCGTGTCGGCGACCGCCGACTCCACCAAGTCACGTCCCGACGACGTACTGGCGTCCTGCTGGCTCATGTAGTCGAGAAAGGTCTGGGCAGTCTTCGAGCCCGGATGCTCCTGCCGGAGGGCCTCGATCGCCCCGGCGAGGTCGGGCGAGAAGAGCGTCCCTTGGCCGTTGGGTGCCAAGATGCGCATGATTGCCTTGAAGGGCAGTTCGCGAGCTTCCTTCAGGAGCGCGGCATCCAGTGCCTCAATGACCTCCTCGGCCGAGAAAGCGCGAATCTCCACGCGCTTCGCGAACTGCTTCCAATGCCTCCTGAGCGGCAGGCTCTTCCAGGGGCCATCGCTCACGTACTTCCTCCATGGTTGGTGTTCGTGTTGCAATGTCAGATACTATACAGGTTAGTACTGACAAAGTCAACAATCTGTCCGGGAGTCTCTCCTCGGCTCACCCTGAGCACCTCGGGCGTGCTGTGGGGGATCTGGCGGTGATGGGCAATGGGGCCGGCCGCTGTGGATGGAACCGTACGGTCCGGACTCGCTGCTGGTGTACGACCGGGATCTCATCCAGTTCTCCGTCTTTTCCAGATCCGGTGGCTTCGGCCGGACCTTCAGGGCCTGGCAGCCCGAGGACGAAACCCCCGCGGCATTCGAGCGGCGAATGCATCCAGGCTGGCCGCGGTGCTGACGTATTCGCACTGTCAAGACAGCATTACACAACGTCATGTTCTCTTTACTTTTCGAGCCTCCGAAGCACCGCTCTGCGTTGCTCCTCGTGCAAATAGCTCCGCTATTCGCCAATCGTCGCGCCTTGCCAGCCTGGCGCCTCGCCGCTCTCGGTGCTCGCGCGGGTTCGTCCACGGACTGCCAGGGGACCGGCCTCAGGGGAAAACAGGCCGAAGCGGTGGCCCGCCTGCCCACGGGAACGTGGCTGGGTGTCCAGTCGGGGACGCCGCAGGTGCTGATGGGGGTGGACACGCCGCCCGGAACGAAGGCGCGCGACTCGCTGACCGTCTACGCGATCGACGAGGAGGGCAACGCCCACAACGCCATCGCGCGTGTACCGCACGGGCTGTGGGAGCGGCTTGCGGACCCGACGTCCTTCAACGTCCGCCGCGATGAGGCTGCCGGTGGGGCGGAGATTGCCGGCGGTGGGGATCGGCTGTTCGTCGCCGGCATCGGCGATTCGCTGGAAGTGTTCGAGTATCGTGTCGGGGACGATGCGCGCGAACCGCCCCGGTCCCCCGTCTCGCCGGCCGGGATGCCGCGCTAGGGGGTGCATCAGGTGTTCGCGAGCCGCGAGGGAAGCCTGTGGATCGGCCAGCATGACCCGGCGGGCGGGTTGACTGGACACCCATCCGCCGAAAGCCCATGGTGAATCTTGAACCGCTGAACTGAACTGCATCCACTACGCCGCGAGGAGCCAAGGAGAGAGCGACCGGTGCAAGTGCCGACAATCGTGGCGAGAGGCGCCGGGGGCGTGCTGTCGGCGGCGCTGCTGACGGCGTGTGCTGGGGACCCGAGCGCCGGGGACCGAAGCGCCGGGGACGTTGGAGCGGTGCCGCTGGGCGAGGCGGATGCCGCGTTGGACGAAGGGTTCTCGGTGCTCTCCACCGTGCGTGAGCTGCCCGGAGGCCGGGTCCTGGTGGCCGATCCGCTTAGCCAGATCGTCGTTGCGCTGGACTTGGACGCAGGTGTGGCCGACACGATTGGGGGGTTGGGCTCGGGTCCCGCCGAGTACCGCCAACCCGATGCGGTCTGGCCGCTGCCGGAGGGCCGGACGCTGCTGGTTGACCTGGGCAACGGACGCCTGACCGTGCTGAGCCCGGATCTGGAGTTCGGTGATACCCGCCTGTTTGCCACGGTCGATCCCAGGGAGGGCACGGTGCTGAGGGCCATCCCGCACGCGGTGGACGGCGCAGGCCGCGTCTATTTCGGGGGACTTCGGGGGTCTGAGGCCAGTCCCGATTCGATGACCATCCTCCGACTGGACCTGGACACCGATGCGGTCGACTCGGTCGGGGTGTTCAAGCGGGCCGCCATCACGATGGAAATCAGCGACGGCGGCGTCCGAACGCGCCCGGTGCCGCTTTCTCCGGTCGATGCGTGGGGGGTTGCCGCGGACGGCAGGGTCGTCGTCGCCAGGGCCCGGGACTACACCGTAGAGTGGATCGCCACGGACGGGACGGTCACGAGCGGTGCGCCGGTGCCCTGGACGCGGCGGCGCATAGGGCGGCCCGAAAGGCTGGCGTGGCGCGATTCGCAGGCCGAGACCGGAGGCGGACTCACCGTGAGGGACGAGCGTGTGAACGGCGAAATACGGAGGACGGTACTACGCCCCGGATCCCGTGAAGACGAAGCCGAATTGGACAGCTACGAGTGGCCCGCTTTTCTGCCGCCCTTCTCGGACCGCCCGATCCTGGTGGAC
>JAPPDQ010000482.1:1552-11335 GCA_028875495.1 Chloroflexota bacterium | reverse complement strand
GTCAGCACGACTTGTTTACCGCCGCAACCGAGGTAGCCGTCGATCCCGCGCACTACGACCTGCTTATAGAAAACTTCTCGCCGGTCACCGAGGGCATGGTCGAGCGGCTGGAAGGGTGGATCGACACTCTCACCGACGAGGTTGACCTGCCGCCGCGCTTCATCGTTCCCGGAGCGTCCCCAGCGTCGGGGGCCATCGACCTGGCCAGAACGCTCACGCGGGACGCCGAGCGCCGGATAGTCGCCCTCGCGGAGTTGGAGCCGCCTCGAAACGACAGCGTCCTGCGCTACGTCAACCGCCTCTCCGACCTGCTGTTTATCCTCGCCCGCTACGAGGACCGAGACCTGCCGTTCGAGATCACGACGGGTGAGATGCGCCGGGAAGGGGATTAGAGGCCTGCACTGGACTCCGTTCGCCCCCGCATCGGGTACGGGGCAAGCTCTGAGCCTGTCGAAGGGTCGAAGCAATTCATGGTTCGACAAGCTCACCATGAACGGGGCTTCCACCTACGCAACAGGCAGCCTATACGAAACATCCAGCCACGGCGTCTCGATGCGAACGCCTCCGAGGTAGCGGGAGTCCATGAGGGCGGCGTGCGCCCCGGTCGTCAGCAGGCTGCGCTCGACAGGGTACTGCGGCTGTCCCGTCAGGAACATCTCGTGGACGGCGAGACCCTGCGCGCCGAACGACTCCTTTATGGTCGTGTCGCCGGTGTGGAACCCCGTGCTGATGGTCTCCTCGTCCATGCGAGCGGCGTACGCGAAGCCCCGCACGTGCCGGTCGAGCATGAGAGTCGTGGCGCGAAAGCCGTCGACGTACTCCAACTGGAACAGGGCAGGCCGAACGCAGTTGTCCTCCATCCGGCCTGCCTCGACCTCCGTGATGCGCGACTCCGCCTCGGCGGCGAGGTCTCTCGGCCACAGGCCCTGCTCGGCGGCTTCCCACACGGCGGGGCCTTCAACACATCGCACCGCCGCGATTCCCGTCTCGCCGCCTCGTCGCCGCTCGACCATGCACTGCAAGGCCTCCAACCCGTGGAACCCATAAGAGTCGAGCCCGTTCGGATAGGGGTTGAAGTGGCCCAGCACCAGCGCGTCTTCGATCTCCGCGCCGACCTCGTGCTCGAACCACGGCGTACGCCCCGTCACGGGCAGGGACGACCCCGCCATGAAGGGAATGCCGAGCTCCTTCGCCCTGTCGTACATCCAGCGCGCGTCGTCCCACGAGTATGCAAGGTGCTTGTCGCTGAAGACCGGTATGGCCCGACCGGACAGGCCAATCATCCCGCAGACCTGCTCGAAGAAGTGCCGGCGCGGGTACAGTTGCCTCTCACGCTCGTTGGGGGAGTAGTCGCCGTGCTCGGCAATGATAAGGACGCCGTCGACCGCAAGCTCGCCGATCTCCCATCCCGGCGCGGTCGGCCACGGTCCACGCATCGGCTGCTGCAGGGTCAGCGCCGACCGAATGCTGGGGAACAGCTCGATCCCGTGCTCGCGGGCGAACTCAACCCCGATGTCCTGCGGGTGGAGCTGCTCCATGTACATGGAGACGACATCCACCTGCGACTCGATCAGCCCGGAAGGTGTGGGAAACCCCGTCACGAACCGCGAGACCAGCAGGTTGGCATGGGAACCGTCGAAGTACGTGGTGACGATCGCGGCGATCTTCTTGCGTGCCATCGGGCTGACAGTCTCCTCGTCGAGGTGCGCCGTATGATATGGCCGCCATTCGGGTGTCGCAAGGGATGGCTAGAAGTGGGAACCTCACCACAGAGTCCACAGAGGGCACAGAGATTTCGGAATTCTTCAACTTCCCCGCACAGCTTGGACATCGCCCAAGCGCGTGATACCATCGAGTGGCGAACTACACGGAAAATTCGGGAAAGGCATGGCCGTTCTCAGCGAACAGATCGACTGGGGCCAGACATCGTTTACGGACGTGGACCTTCTTGAAGGCGAGCGTCCGGAGACGACACTCAGCCTCCGCGACGATTCAAAAGGAAGGCGAGACACCGCGACCGACGTGTTGGTGCTGACCAACCGGCGGCTCATTCACCTGGTGGATGACGGCCGGTCCCGGGAGGCGATGTTCGTCTGGCTGGAGGATGTATTCGCCGTACGCGTGGGAACGGAGCGGAAGGGCAATATTGGCGGGTATATTTGGGGGGTAATCGCGTTCATTGCCGCCTCACTGGTCTGGACAGTGTGGGACCAGCCTGTGCTCGACGTGATCGTGGCGGGCCTTGTGCTTCTCATGGGCGTGTACCTCGTTTGGGACCGCATCAATACCGCCCCCCTCTATCAATTGTCCGTCAGCGCCGGGGGCTCGCACATGATGATGAACGTCCACCGCTCGGTGCCTCCTGAGCTTGTCTATGCGTTCACCAACCGGCTTTTCGAGACCAAGGCACGAGGAGCCCATTCAGGCGACGATGACGACGACCCGTCATCCAACGCTACGTTCTTCGCGCCGGGGTAGACCCGTCCCTTCAGGTCAGGGTCAGTAAAGGCTCCCACTCTGCCACCGCCGGAACCACAGCGTCAGCAGGGCGAACACGCACAGAATGATGAGCGCTCCCACGAAGTCCTCGGCCAATGCCGCGTTCTTCGCATCGCCCAGCAGCGGCCTGATCGCCAGGGAAGCGGCCACGCCCACCAGTATCAGGAACGGGGCCGTCAGACCGAGCGGCACGTACTTGAACCGGCCCACCCGGACCGCCCGGAAGAACGTGGCGTCCAGAAGCGCCATGAGCACAGCGAACAGGTAGGCGATTCCACCCATCGTCCCCAACTGGCCGAATGCGACGGGAACCAAGGCGTTGGCGATGAAGAGACCGAGCAAAAGGTAGAGGAACCTCAGAGGACGCGCGGGTTCACGCCATGCGCTGCGCCACGACCGTCGAGTCTCTTTCCAACGCCACTTAAGGAGCTTGCCGAGCAGCTTGAAGGGGAAGAGGGCGACTCTTGCTAGGAAGGAACGCATTGGAGTCATTAATCCCCTCTCCCGTAGTGGGAGAGGGCTAGGGTGAGGGTGAGAGTGCTGCTCCGGCCGAGATACGCCAACAAGCCCCTTCTCCCCTAAGGGAGTCCCCCTACCCCAACCGCAGAGTCGGAACCACGTCGAGGTCCCAGCCGTATTGAGGGGCGTCGCGGAGGTGATGCCACGCAGCCGCCCCGATCATTGCGCCGTTGTCGGTGCAGAGGCCGGGACGAGGGACGATGACGGGCACGGGTGAGCGGGTGATGGCCTCCTGACGCAGAAGGCTGTTGGCGGCGACCCCGCCTCCGAGCACGATACCGGCTACCCGGTACTTCTCCGCGGCGGCAACGCAGCGGGTGACGATGCTGTCCACGACGGCTTCCTGGAATGCGGCAGCCACTCCGGCCAGCTCAGACTCGTCGATCTCGTCCTCGCCGGGCGGATACCAACCCTTCTCCTGCGCTCGGTGGAGCATGGCAGTCTTGAGTCCGCTAAAGCTGAAGTCGAGGGAGTTCTTAACGTTGGGACGCGGGAACCTCCTCTCAGGGCCGTGCGGGCGCTCGGACATCTTCTGGATTTCGGGGCCCCCGGGGAATCCGAGCCCCAGCACGCGCGCGGCCTTGTCGAACGCCTCCCCCGCCGCGTCGTCGCGTGTCTGCCCTACGAGCTCATATCGCCCATGATCCCGCATGAGCACGAGGTCGGTGTGTCCCCCCGACGCGATGAGGCAGAGGAGAGGGAATCCGGGGTCGTTCGCCGGGTCGGGGATGTCCTCCAACCACGCGGCGTAGATGTGTCCCTCGAGGTGGTTGATGCCCACCAGCGGCGTCTCCTCGGCCAGTGCAAGGCCCTTCGCCGCGTTCACACCGACGAGGAGCGCGCCCGCGAGGCCCGGGCCGTACGTGACCGCGATCCCGTCGAGGTCGCGCAGCTCCATGGAAGCCTTCTCCATGGCCTCCCTGATCACGGCATTGAACGTGAGCATGTGCTGTCGCGAGGCAAGTTCCGGCACGATGCCGCCGTATTGGGCGTGCATGTCGATCTGGGTCGCGACGACGTTCGAGTGGATAGTCCGCCCGTCCTCGATGACGGCGGCCGCCGTCTCGTCGCAGGATGTCTCGATGCCGAGGATCTTCATGCTAGCTAGGTGGAGAGTTGGCCTTCACGGCTGAAAACGTCGGCCAGTCGCGCGATGCCCTCCCGGATCTCGTCGGGCTGGTTGTAGCCGTAGCACAGGCGGGCGTAGTTCCTCGCCGATACCCCGTCGGGAGAGAAGATGGGACCGGCCTGGTAGCCGACTTCCGCCTCCCACGCTGCCTCCTGCGCGTCGACGAAGTCTCCCCCTTCGGGGAGCTCCAGCCAGACATAGAGTCCGCCATCGGGCCTGCTCCACGTGGCCTCGGAGCCGAAGTTCTCGCCGAGGGCGGAGAGCATGGCGTCGCGCTTGGTGCGCTGAACGCCGTTGATCTTCCGAATGTGGTCGTCGAGGTGCCGCTCGGCGAACCGGTGGATGGCCCACGAGGCGAACTGGTTCACGCCCCCTCCGCTCTTGATCGGCCTCAGACGCAGCAGCATCTCCTCGGAGGCGGCCACGTAGCCCAGCCTCATGCCCGGTCCCGTTATCTTCGAGAACGAACCGACGTAGTTCACGATACCGTCCCCGTCCAGCGATGCGATGGACGGCACGTTCTCGCCCTCGATACGGAGGTCGACGTAGCAGTCGTCCTCGATGATGGCGACGCCCTGCCTCCGTGCCACATCGAGCATGGCCTGCCGACGCTCCAGCGTCATCGTCCACCCCTGAGGGTTCTGGAACGTTGGGATGGTGTAGATGAGCTTCGGTCGGCTGCCCTCGTTCCTCGCTTGGACGATGGCCGCTTCAAGGGCGTCGGGCAGCATCCCGTCGTCGTCGCACTCGATGCCGCGAATGTCCGCGCTGAAGCGCTGGAGCTGCCGCAATGTCCCGCTGTACACGTAGCACTCGGTGAAGACCACGTCCCCCGGGTCGATCAGGGCCTCGATGAGGATGTGGTTCGGCTGGCTGGAGCCGTCGGCGAGAAGGATATTGTCCGGTTCGGTCTCGATGCCGCGGTCGCGGGCCAGCTTGCCGGCAACGTACTCCCGCAGGGGTGGGTACCCCTGGTCGTGCGGATAGATGGCGAGCTCGCGCCCCTCCTCCGCGACGGCGTCCCGAACGCATTCCGCGAGCGCCTCGGTCGGCACCGTCTCCGGGTCGGGGTAGGCGATCGCGAAGTCGTACTTCGCGCGGTTGATGACGCGCATCGGCGCGGGCTCCGGCACGCGGGACGCGAACAGGCTCTCAAGGTTGAATTCACCGGCATCGGTCATCGGCACACTCCTATGGCCGCTACAGTTTCGACCTCAAAGGGTACCCTAAATTCGGGCGGACGTGCACGGGAGTGTGATGGAGAGGGACCGACTGTTGCCGTCCCTCTCCGTGATACCATACGCCCCGCCCTGCCGAAGGGACACCCAGCCAGTGGAGGAGGCACCGAACATGAGCCAACGACTGCCCACAGCGATACTGGGTCGGACGGGTATCGAGGTCACGCGGCTGGGGTTCGGGACGGCCCTTTGGCGACCGGACAGGCACCACTGGACCGAGGAGGCCGCGTCGGAACTTTACAACGAGGTGCTCGACCACGGCATAAACTTCATCGACACGGCGTACGACTACATGTTCGCGGAGGACTGGATCGGCAGGAACATCAGCGACCGCTACGACGAGTTCCACCTGGCAACCAAGTGCGGTTGCACCGACACCCAGCCTGATCGTAACAGCTCTCTCCACTCCTGGACGGGCTCCAACTTCCTGCGCAACATCGAAGGGAGCCTTGAACGGCTGGGACGTGACAGCGTGGACATCATCCAACCGCACAACCCGACCGTTGCCGAGGTCGAGGGCGGCGGGCTCGTCGACGCCATGAGAGAAATGCGCGACTCCGGCAAGGTGCGCCATCTCGGCATCTCGACGACCCTGCCGTACCTGCCGACCTTCCTCGATTGGGACGTGTTCGACACGATGCAGATCCCCTACTCGGCTCTGGAACGCGAGCACGAGGACTGGATCACCAAGGCCGCCGAGGCGGGCGTCGGCATCATCATCAGGGGCGGCGTGGCTCAGGGCGAGGTGTCGTCGGGCGACCGCGCGGGCACATGGGGGCAGTTCGAGAGGGCAGAACTCGACGAGCTGCGCGAACCCGGCGAGAGCAGATCGGCGTTCGTCCTTCGCTACACACTGACGCACCCGCACGCTCACACGATCATCGTCGGGACAACCCGCCTCGCGCACCTGCGCGAGAACATTGCAGCCGTCATGCGGGGGCCCCTTTCTAATGATGTGTACGCGGAGGCCAAGCGCCGCCTCGACGGCATCGGCCAGACCCCCGTGCCCACCGGTGACGACGAGTGATGGCCACCCCCTTTCCCGTTCTGGGAGAGGGCTGGGGTGAGGGTGAAGGCCGAGGAGGTCACAATGAAAATCGACATCGTCGGAGCGGGCACCCCCGTCCCAACATCGGAGCGGTTCGGCTCGTGCTACGTCGTCAATGTCGGTGACGAGCGGCTGATGTTCGACTGCGGCCCCGCCTCCACGCACAAGCTGGCGAAGATGAGGATTCCGTTGACTGAGATCGAGAACCTCTTCTTCACGCACCACCACTACGATCACGACGTAGATTACCCGTGCTTCATCCTCAGCCGCTGGAATCTCTTCACAGGGGGTGAGGAGGACCTGCACGTATACGGCCCCAACCTGACCGAGCGGATCACCCACCGCATCATGGACGAGCACGAGGGCGCGTTCGCTCACGACTGGATTGCGAGGATCAATCACCCCCTGAGCCAGAACGCCTTCACGTCGCGGGGAGGAGTGCTGCCCCGTCCCGCGCCCGTCGTCGTAGCGAAGGACATCGGCCCTGGAAAGATCGTCGACGGCCCGGACTGGGAGGTGTCCGCCGCGCCCGCCGAGCACGTGCAGCCGTGGCTCGATTCCCTCGCCTACCGGGTCGACAGCGACGAGGGTAGCGTCGTGGTTACGGGAGACACGAGGCCCTGCGACAGCGTCGTCGAGCTCGCCAGGGACGTGGACACGATGGTCTGCCTCTGCACGTACATCGAGGATGATGCGGAGGGCACCCCGGAGGAAGAGTACATGTGCGGCAGCGAGACGGCGGCAAAGATGGCCCAGGACGCAGGAGCGAAGCGACTCGTCATCGTACACCAGACGGACGCGATGGACGAGCCCGGCGAGACGGAGCGGGCGATCCGCGACATTGCCCGGCACTACGACGGCGAGGTCGTCTGGGGGCGAGAACTCATGAGCGTGGACGTATAGCGGGCCGTCGTGAATGTATGGGACAATTGAGACATGGAAGAGCGTCTCACGGTAGGACGTGTGCTTCGCGCGTTGCTGAGCGCGATGTTCACCACGGCTGCGACCGCTGCGGTCTTCCTGCCCACGCTCGGACCGCTGCTCGACCACCACTACGCCGAGCGTCTGCCGAACCACACCCACCTGTACTTCGGACAGGCCGATTACGACCACGTTCACCCCTTCGAGATGCAGGACCACTACCACTACTACCCCGATGAGATCCCACCCGACGGCATCGTCTACCTCGCGTCCTACGACGGCAGCAGCCCGGTGATGATCGACGCGACGGTGCACGCCGTCCAGCAGTCGTCACCCTTCGTCGGCCCGGACGACGCTCCCGCCTACGGCATCTCCCCCGATTCCCTCATACCCGAAGACGCGTTCCTCGTCGTTCCGAAGAAACCTCCACGCGCATAGTTACTTTCCTACACACAGACATTGACCGTTCCGACAGGACTGCCCGCGCACCAGTGAGTCGTGGCATGCCGCTCGGCACGGCGTAAGTTCGAGAAAGGAACTTTCATGCAGCTTGCATTCAACATGAGATATTGGCTTGCGGCGGTGGTCGCCGCCGTGCTGAGCCTTGCAGTCGGCACCGTGCTTGCCCACGAGGGCCGGGAGGTGGGCGACTACAACATCGACATTGGATGGATTAATGAACCTGCCTACGAAGGCGTGATGAACGGAGTCGAGATCAAGGTGATCAAGGTGGTGGAGAGCGGTGACGATCACCACGGTGAGTCTTCGGCGACGACCGATCATCATCACGGTGAGTCTTCGGCGACTGATGATCACCACGGCGACTCGGGGGCGGTGAAGGGTTTGGAGAACACCCTCCAGGTGGAGGTCACCTACGTTCCGACGGGGGCATCCAGGGTGGTCAACTTGAGCGTCGACGTGGACGAGCCGGGTCGCTACACGGCACCCATGTTGCCGACCACGCCGGGGGTGTACGAGTTTCGCGTCTTCGGGGCTATCGAGGGGATGCAGGTCGACGAGACGTTCGCCTCGGAGGGCGGCGGCGGCGACTTTGACGACATCCAGCCGCTGGCGTCACTCCAGTTCCCGGAAGAGCTCCCTTCTACCCGAGAGATGGAAAGTGCTGTCCGCGGCGCCATCAGTACGGCTGAGGAGGCACGTGATTCCGCGGATAAGGGACCCGGCGTGCTCCCCATAGTGGCGCTGGTATTTGGCATATCAGGACTGGTGTTTGGGGTCGTCGGGCTGGTTGTTGGACTGCGGAGGAAGTGACGGGGGTCTTACGCGGCACCTTTGGGAATCCGTTAGGAGGGTGTCCAAATGACATTTCGTTGGCCCTGAGCCTGTCGAAGGGTTGTAAGGTCGTTCATGGTTCGACAAGCTCACCACGAACGGTTTTGCCAAGCCCTTTGGGTACCGATTAAGCAAAACGGGTGGCCCCATCAAGGAGCCACCCGTTTCTATCCTCGGGCTATTTGCTTGAAGCTAGGACGCCTTGGCGGCGGGAGCCGCCTCGGGCGCTCCCTCTTCGGAGCCTGCGTCGTCGGCTGCCACTTCCGCGCCGTTCGAGCCGTTGGCGCTCGCCATGTCCGGTTCGGCCGGGGGCGCCGGAGGCACAGGGGCCTCGATGCCCATCTTCCCGCGGACGGCGTCGACCGCCGGGGCCACCTGGTGACGCAGGTTTTCGATGGCGGGAGAGATGTTGTGGGAGATCTGACCGGCGATGTCCTCGGCCCGATGCTTCCACTCGTCACTGTGCTCCGCTATTCCTGCCCGCGTCTCCGCGCCGGACTTTGGGGCCAGCAGCAGGCCGATTGCCGCGCCGACCAGTCCGCCCAGCAGGAACCCTGAAACAAATGCCATTCCACTATCGTTGTCAGCCATGATATGTATCCTCCTTATATTGGACTGAACTCACGAATCCGCGCGAGATCGTCGCAGTAGAAAAGATAGAACCTTCCCAATCCCTGATGCCACACCTCCGCCCGAGGATGACGACTCCGAGAACCGCTCCGATATCGCGTCCGCCACTTCTCTTGTACTCTTCAACGTGCTGTCCACCGAATCGAGTATGCTGGACAGCTTTCTGAAGACCACAAAGAGAGCGACGCCAATGAACACCAAGACGAAGATAAGAAGAATGTCACGGATGATTCCAGTGACATAAGCCGTGTCTTCCAGCAACTCACACCCCTCCTTCGCCCCGACACTACATTAAGTTTAGCACGTGAATTGAACCTGTGTAAACGACTTTACGTGTCGCGCGAAAGGCAATTACGCTACGATTTCGAGGGTGAGATTCCGGCTTCCTGTGGCGACCGGCGTCGATTGGGAAATCCGAAGGGGCTGTAGTAACGTTATACATGTTCGAGGGGGACGCGGGCAGCGCTGCCTGCGTTTTGTTACGCAAGGAGATGAGCGCCTATGAG
>JAPPDQ010000482.1:0-1542 GCA_028875495.1 Chloroflexota bacterium | reverse complement strand
CTGTGTTTTGTTGGCACTGGTAGTTGGAGCAGTGGCCTGCTCTGAAGCGGCGGACGAGCCTACCCGACAAACTCAAGAAGTCCGTGCGCCCGAAGTCGAAACGCCAAAAGTAGTACGCGAGAAACCCAGGCCGCCCGAAACGCCGCACGTAGACTACACTCCGCATCCGCCGCAAGCCGATGTGTCTGGCGAGTCCGACAGCGTCATGACCACCTTCCCCGACCTCGGCATGCGCTCCATGCCACCCCCGAACGACGGCCCTGTCTCCCTCGAAATGAAAATAGCCGACGCCGACCTCATGGCTATCGTCAGCCTCTCCAGCGTCGCCCAAGCCGTCGAGACCAGGACGTCGGGAACCAAGACCGGATACATCGGCGCTCTCAAGTTCACCTTCAACGTTCACGAAACCCTCATCGCCACCGACGGCAGATCCCTGAATCAGGTCGTCGCCATGGTCGGTTCCCTGCAGGCCTACGCCCAACGTTCCGACGCCGAGGCACGAGCGGCGATAATGGCGGCGCAACGCGACACTCAGTGGGACAATAGGCAGGCCGTCGTCTTCCTCGCAAAGAGCAGCATCGAGTTTCCCGGCACCTCCTCCGACGACCTCTACTTCATGTCCTACATCGGATCCCTCGACGGCCTCGGGGACGGTTACTCCCTGGCGAGCAAACGGAACCAGCTTTGGTTGCCCGAAGCGAGAACAGGCGCGGGCGACGGAGGAGGAGGCACCGCCAGTGCCTCTGCCGCTCCGCGACGGTTCTTAACCGGCGTGCCACAGCAGGTCCCTTCTACCGCACCCCGAACCGCCAACATCGCCAACGACACTGAGACCCCCTCAATACTCCTGTCGGAGCTAAAGGCCACAGTCACACGCATCCGGGCCGAGCAGAGTCCGTCCGAGGCGTATGCGAAATGTGTCAGTGGAAAATACGAACGCGAATACTACCAGAGAGTCTTTGCCGCCCGCGGACGGGAGTACGCTCCCTTGGAAACCTTCGAGTCCGGCATCCATTCGGGCCTCAAGGCCGGCACAGACGTACTCAACGACACCCGAAAAATCGTCGTGGACTTGGACGGATGGGAAGCTCGCTCCACGCTTCTCGGAACCGATGCCGCCCTCTTCCGCATCGGAGAGACCACCAAGACCTCATCGGGCACGTTCGGCGCCCTCAACAGCCTCAACGCCAAGAAGGAGGATATCCGATACCACTGGCATACCCAGCCACTGGAGACCGTCCGGCCTCTGCCAAGCGGCGTCTACAACCTCATATGGAAATACAATAGGGCCGAGTACGTCCTCTGCGACCCCGGCTACTTCCACAATTATCCCATCACCATCACCGTCACCGCGCCTTCAGGCGCCCTCCACGAGGCATTCTTCGACCCCGTCACCGACGGCTCGGCCATCGCCGCGGACTCCACCAACGGCATTCTCAAACCCGCGTCCTTCACCGACACCAACAACGCCTCCGCCTCCCTACAGCGCATCGAGTGGGCGTCGGGCACGGTGAAGGTGAAGGTCAGTCCGCACACGGGGCT
>JAPPDQ010000135.1 GCA_028875495.1 Chloroflexota bacterium | reverse complement strand
CCCGTGCGGTTGCGGTGGTGCAGGGCCGCGCCCAGAGCCGAGAGCGCATAGCGGTTCCACGATTCCTCCGAGGTCGTTGCGATGAATGTGCTAATGGAGAACGAGAGAGAGTCAATGAACGGCGCGCCATCACCGTCCTCGCGCTAGGCGGTTGATGAGGTACTGCGGCAGGTTGTGTTTCGTCATTCGTTCCTGGGTTGAGGCGATGTCGTACTCGCTGCGGTAATGGGTGATTGTTTGCTCTTCCGAATTGAAAAGCGCGTAGCTGGCGGTGGGCAGGCCGTCTCGTGGCTGCCCAACACTGCCGGGGTTGATGATGAGCTGTGCGTCCCGCAGTCGCACCGGCAGGTCGATGGGGAAGTCGAAGAACTGAGCGCTCTCGCCATCCGGCATGCAGAGGAAGGGTATGTGGGAGTGTCCGACGAGGCACCGTTTCGTGTCAAAGCGTGAGAAGCTGGCAACGGCAGCGGCTGCCGTGATGAGGTATTCCCACACGGGATCCCTGGGGCTTCCATGAACAAGGGTGAAGTCGTGCACTTCGAGGCGAAGCGGCATTTGGCCTAGAAAGTCGACATGGTCACTCGTCAATTGAGTCGTCGTCCATCGCGCGGCGGCGGCGGCGTGCATGTTGAACTTCTGAAGCCCGATTTTGCCGACGGCGGCCAGATCGTGGTTTCCCCCAACGGCAACGTGGTCGTACTCCCGCAGCAAATCGATGCACGCTATGGGGTCGGGGCCGTATCCGACGAGATCTCCCAAAGACCAAATCTGATCAAAACCTTCCATATCATTGGCATGTGCGATCACACTTTGGAACGCTTCGATATTCGAATGAACGTCGGAAACTATGAGCGCGCGCAAGTGCTCGCCTACGACAAGGATACTGCAACCATGATACACCGACGGGAGAGTTCACCGAAGGCGGCACAAGGTGCTTAACTGCCGCAATCCGACCACGTTTGACCTGAGCCTGCGTGGTGCTTCCGACGGCTGCTCTAGGTATAATCGTAGGCGCAACATTCCGTGGAAAGCAGAACCAGCATCCGCCTCTACCCTCCCCTCTTGGAAGCTACGTTTATTTCAATAAGCCCCGAAGAGACCCGTGCCATCGGGCGGATCGTGGGCGAGCACGCCGCGCCGGGTGACGTGGTGCTACTGACGGGCGAGCTCGGCACCGGCAAGACGTGCCTGACACAGGGCATCCTGCACGGGCTGGGATCCCATGACCTCGCCCGCAGTCCTACGTTCGTTCTCATCTCGGAGCACCATGGTCGAATGCCCTTGTACCACATGGACCTGTATCGTGTCGGCTCCGTAGAGCAGACCGAGGAGCTTGGAATCGAGGAGTACCTCGAAGGAGATGGGCTTACGGTCGTGGAGTGGGCGGACAACGTGCCCGGCATCTTTCCCGACGACTCGCTGCGCATTTATATCGAACTCGTCTCGGAGTGCGAGCGCCGCCTGAGTTTCACGGCTGCCACGGACAGGTTTGCAGGTATGCTTGAGGCAATCACTCAAATGACAAGCAACTGTTAGGGACAGACATGGAACTCTCCATCGACACGTCGACGCGCTACGCTTCGGTGGGTATCTCGAAAGAGGGACGCATCGTGGCAGAACTGGCTTGGCGCTCCGAGCGCAACCACTCGGTGGAGTTGGCGCCAGCAATGCGGCGGGTCATGGAGCACGCGGGCGTGCGGATGGAAGACCTGACGGCAGTGTTTGCGGCGCTGGGGCCGGGCGGCTTCAGCGCCCTGCGCGTCGGTCTGTCAGTTGCCAAGTCGCTCGCGATGGCGCGCGGTCTGCCGCTGGTGGGGATCAACACGCTGGATATCGAGGCCGTTCCGTTTCGTGGGCTTGGGGGCGTACTGGCAACGGTTATCGGGGCAGGGCGCTCGAAGGTCTATCTCGCAAAATATGACAGTTCGCCATCACCTGAAGGCGACTATCGCGTGGTCGAACGGAAATCATTGGAAGGAATGCTTGGCAACGGTACAATTCTATGCGGCGAGGAGGCGGGAGCCGTGAGAGACCTCGTGGGCACGGGAGTATCCGTCATCGAAACGCCTCCGCCGACCCGGACCGCATCAGCGTTGGCCAAGCTCGCGTATGAGCGGCTATGTGTGGGAGAGACGGACAACCCGGACACGCTGCAGCCGATCTACATGCACAGCGCGCAGTTCGAGAAAGCCAAACAAGCAAGGGAACGAAGGAAGATATGAGCAGGACACTCGTGTTACTCAAGCCCGACTCGATACAGCGGGCACTCGTCGGGGACATCATAGCGCGACTTGAACGTCGCGGCCTCAAGATCGCGGGAATGAAGCTGATGCAGGTCTCTGATGAACTTGCACACCGGCATTACGGGGAGCATGAGGGCAAGGCTTTCTTTGCCGATCTCGTAGAGTTCATCACGTCGGGGCCGATTGTGGCCATGATCCTTGAGGGCGAGAACGCTGTACAACTCGTTCGCACCACGATGGGGAGCACCAACCCCGCGGATTCTCCTCCCGGCTCGATTCGCGGTGACTACGGCATGACGATTGGGATGAACCTCGTGCACGGCTCCGACTCGGACGAGTCGGCGGAGCGAGAGATCGGGCTCTTCTTCTCGCCCGACGAGGTGCTGACCTACGAGCGCGGCATCGACTCGTGGGTCATTGAATCCTGACAGTCTCGACGGCGCCCTGCCAAGCGCCCTCGAGCCGGTAGTAGTCGCGGTCTTCCGCCCGGAAGATGTGCACGATCACGTCGCTGAAATCGAGGAGCACCCACCCTCCGTCGGGCGTGCCCTCACGGTGGTGAAGCCGGGTACCCTTGCCCTTTAGCGAGCCCTCAATCTCCTCAACCAGAGTGTTGATCTGTCGTGTCGACTCCGCCGTCATGAGGACGAAGAAGTCGGCGAAGTCGCACACTTCCCGAACGTCCAACATCGTGATGTCGGACGCCATGTGGTCATCAGCGACTTCTACGGCTAGCCGCGCGTATTCGGCGGGATCGAGGATAGGCTCACCTCCGAGATAGGAAGCGAATTATATGCGCCGCTTATCCGACCGTCAATCGCAGAGCATGATACCCTAGCGGCGACGGAGGGAAACCGCTGGCGCGAGGTGCAGGAATGGACACGCCGCGACTGGTCTACTACAACGACGCTCACCATTTTCACGGCAAGCGAGTCGAGCCGCCCCTGACGATGAGCAAGCTCCGCTGGCCTGTCGACGAGGTGCTCGGCACGGGCGTCGATCTTCTCGTGATGGGCATGGGCTACGGCGACGTGTACTTCCACCAGAGCAAGGTCGGTCGCACCATCGGCGAGGAGAAGGACGTCTGGGAGAACTACATTGACTGGCGGATCATGCGGATGGTCGAGGACGCCGCGAAGATGGGCACCGACCAGATCGAGGAGTCGATCTCCTATGCCCGCGCCAATCGGCTGAGCTTCTTTCCCAGCCTCAGACTGCAGACAAGGAATCCGCAGTTCACCCAGCGCTGCGGATGGTTGAGGTGGGAGCACGGGTTGGATGTCTGCTTGGGAGGAGCCGAGGATGACCGGGACAGGTGGGCATACGACTTCACCAACGAGCTGGTACACGATGACAAGGTGGCGATGATATGCGAGATGCTGGACGACTATGGCGCGGACGGCATCGAGCTCGATTTCATGTTCAGTCCGGCGTATTTCCGACCCCATGAAATAGAGTCCGGTATACCGATTATGAACCAGTTTGTTGCCAAGATTCGCCGGGAGGCGGACGAGATCGGGAAGCGACAGGGTCGGGACATCCCCATCATGGCGCGTGTCTTTCACCGGCGGGAGGACAATCTGGGGATCGGACTGGGCGTGGAAACGTGGCTCGCTGACGGCAGCGTGGACATGGTGGTGGGCCAGGTGCCGGAGTTTCTGATGGACACGGTCCTGCCCGACGGCCAGTGGATGGCCAATGCCGCGAACGATTCAGGAGCCGCAGCCTATATCCGACCTCCGCGGGCGGTCTACGACGAGCGTACGCTCGACCCGCACATCGAGATGTACCGGGCGCTGTCCCAGACCATCGAACGGCAGGGTTTCGCGGGCCTGTATCTGGGATATCTGCCGTGGCCCTTTGACGAAAAGCAGTACCAGGTGCTGAGGGAGGCAGCGCTACCGCAGGCGATGTCACGCCGGAACAAGCGGTACGTCCTCCAGCCTAGGGAGTCGCAGGCGCCTTCGACCGTGACCGAAGCGCCCCGGCAGCTGCCGGTAGACCTCGTGGAAGGCGAGACGGCGACCGTCACCATCCGGATTGCAGACGATATCGCCGGGGCAATCGAGGACCAGGAGATTCGGAGGCCGGTCTTGAACCTGCGGTTCGCCTACTTCTGCATAGAGGACGACATCGTCTTTCGCATCAACGGGACGACGCTTTCGCGGGACGACGCCGAGATCACCGACGAACGCGCCATGCACATGCCCCGCATTCCCGCGTACCACAGGGGCGAGATCTACGCGCCGCCCGGCACGTCGGTCCACTGGTTCAGGTGGAGACTCGACCCGGCTCTCATCAGTCAAGGTGAGAACGTCATCGAGGTCGAGTGCAGGGAGTTCGAGAAGCGCGCGGGATTCACGCGCAGCCTCAACGGGGTCGAGGTGTGGGTGCGATACAAGGAGTTCGAGCGGCCGGAGGGGTTAGGAGTTCCCGCCATAGCACCGCGAAGTTGATACTGTCGCGCTCGTCTAGGACTCCGTTTCGGATGGCGACTCCCTCGCTTGCCTTACAGTAAGTACCAGGCCATCCTGCTTTATAATCTCAACCTCCGTCCCCTGCTCTACCGGTCGCTCGTCTGATGCGACGGCGGTCCATTCCTCCCCACCGAGCGTAACCGTACCGCTGGGAGACAGGGGCGTGATTGCTACGGCGGTCAGTCCGATGACCGAATCAGGCGTGGTCGAGGCGGTCGTGCCGGTCTTTTGAGACTTCCGAATGTCCCGAAGCGCGAACAGCAAGAATGCGAACATGCCAAGAGATATGGCGAGCACGAGGAAAAGGTTCACCCGAATCGTGGGCGGATCGAAGGCGGGAGGTTGAAGGTCGGGACGGGTGAAATCGCCAAACAGGAGCAGGCCCCCAAGGAGAAGACTGACCACGCCTGCGGCACCGAAGTACCCGATCCCCTGTATCTGCGTCTCGACGAAGAGCAGCACGGCTGCAAGCACGAGAAGGGCGATCCCAACTGCACTTGCGGGCAGGTTGCCGAGCGCCACGATCGCCATGGCCCATAAGA
This sequence comes from Chloroflexota bacterium, assembly GCA_028875495.1. GTDB lineage: Bacteria > Chloroflexota > Dehalococcoidia > Lucifugimonadales > VXLM01 > VXLM01. The sequence goes on along the minus strand of JAPPDQ010000135.1, from coordinate 6,078 downwards.
CCACGCCTGTAATGCCTGGTGCAAAGGCTAGCGCGCCGGGCGCGACGAACTCCACCCACAACGCAAAGAATCCCGCAATCATGAGCATGAAAGCGATGTTGGGATCGGAAATGAAGTTGAGGAAATGCTCAAGATAGGTCTTTTCGATCTTGAAGAGAGAGAGACTGTGGGTATCCAACGTTTCCTCGCGGCCATTCAGAAGGACGCTCCATCCATCTAACCGGAAAAGGAGATCTTCGACATCCTGTGCGATGAGATCTGCGACACCTGCGTCGACTGCTTCATGCGCCGAGTAGGACGCTGCATTTTCCGCGGTCGCCATCAGGGCGTCTCTATCCCTGCCCCGGCGTTCCACAATCCTATCGACTAAAGACTCAATTCGTTGGAAGGCGGAGGCGCGGTTCTCAGGCAAGAGCCGTTGGCCATCCCCTGCGAGAGGTGAAGCTGCTCCGATATTGGTGCTCGGACTCATGGCCGCGACGTGTCCAGCGGCGGTGATGAAGGTCCCCGCCGATGCGGCCCTCGATCCGGGAGGGGATACGAAAACCACCACAGGAATTGGGGCATCGAGTATGGTATCGACCATGCTCTCGGTCGTCTTCAGGAGGCCGCCGGGGGTATTCAACTCCACAATAAGCAGCCTCGCACCGCTTTCGTCGGCTTCCTTGATTGCACGCGAAAGGAAGCGTTCAGTCAGAGGCATGATGGGGCCTTCGATCTTCATATATAGGGCCTTCCCCGACGCAGCATTAGCTTCTTTGTCAAACGCTGCGAGGGCGAGTCCGGCAAGTCCGAGAACTAGCAAGACTATGGCAATTGCTCGAATCATCGGGGCGCCTCGACTTGGGAGTCACGGAACACCGGCAAGGCCCTACTCACACAGACGAACTGAAACTTCTCACTTCTCTTCGACGAGTCCGCGGTTGGCGGCGTAGATCGCTGCTTCGACCCTGTTCGCCGCGCCTGTCTTGGCATAGATGTGGCTGAGATGGCGCGTGACAGTGTTGAGGCTGATAAACAACTCTTCGCCAATCTCAGGGTTGGTCTTTCCCTGGGCCAAGACACGGAGGACTTCGACCTCGCGCCGGGTCAGGCCATCCGGGTACTCGGCCACGTGAGTCATCTGTGTCTTTATGGATTCGAGCAGGTCGGAAGACTTGGCAGCCAGGGGGCCCATACCAAGTTCATGGGAGATATCGAGGGCCTCATCGAGCAGGGCCAGCGCCTTTTCAGCGTTGCCAGGAGTACGCATGGGCGGGTTCGATCCGTCGGTGTAGGCGCCTGCAAGAACGGAGGCCCAGCTGTAGGCGTTCCATGCATATTCCGGCCGGTACCCCGCCCGCTGGCAGAGACTAGCGGCGGTGGCGAAGTGTGTGTTTGCTTCATCGGGGCGGCCTGTGAGTCCAGCCAAGAGACCCAAGATGCGGTCGACGGTAGTGACGCCGCCGTACACCATTATCCCGGAATGGGGCAGGAGACTGTCGTACAGGCTTTCGGCTGATGCAACTTCCCTTAAGGAGAGGACGGTGAGGGCGCGCCCGGCCCGAGCGGACAAGAGCAGACCCGGGGCAGCTTCGGGAGAGCCGATCACACGCTCAGCGGCCAGTCGACCGATGTCGGAGTGTCCGTCCATGCCGGTGATCTCAGCTATGATTGGCAGGCACAGCGCGGCGCAGGTATTGAGGAGGGTGGGGCCGATCTCTCGGTCCTCAACGGCCTCGATGAGTCGCGCAAAGAACGCGTCTCCCCGGTCCTTAACGCCCGCATCGTACTCCAAGACGGCTCGGAAGGCGAGAAGTCGGCCATCACGTGGGGTGATGCGGAGTCCGTAGTCGCTCAACTCGCGAGCCAAGTCCCAGTCGCCTTCGAGTCGCGCAAGGTCTTCGAGATTGTCGATAGCCCCGGCGATCCGATAGCCGTCCCGCAGCTTTTCCGCATTGGCGAGACACGCCTCGGCGTAGTGACGCGCTCGGACGGGCCGGCCGGTAACGAGGAGGATGGTGGCAGCCCAGTTGAGGGCTGTGGACTCCAGATCGGGCCTGCGAACATGTGCTGCGAGTTCGATTGCGCGAAGGCATTTCTCCAGGCCACGTGTCAATTCCAAGTAGTATCCGTCGACGCTGCCTGCATCGGCGGAGGCGTGCACCTCCAGAGCTATGTCACGCTCACGTCGCGCGATCTCGACGGCGCGCAGGTAGGCACCGTTCGCCTGCTCATAGTCACCTCGCTCAAGCGCGGCGGCACGGATGTACCTCCCCCAGAGACGTCCCGAACGGTGAGAGTCGGGCCCAGCCAATTCGAGGGCACGTGAGATCAGGTGGGTGATGCCTGTGATGCCCGTAGTGGCCATGACCGGGTACTCGGCGACCTGCAGGGCGGTTTCCACATCGCCTGCCTTCTCGTAGTGGTCAAACGCGCGGGTCAGGGTCTCAACGGCGTTTTGCATCTCATGACGCTGAGCCGTGGCAACTTGCGCCCTTCCCAAACCGAACAGGATTGAGGCCAAGCGACCATCCGGCTCGGACGTACCCTGCGCTTCAAGTGCTCGTCGGAAAAACTCGAGAGCCTCTTCGTAGGCGTAGGTGCTGAGCGCCTGTTCACCCGCCAAAATGAGGTACTTGATCAGCTTATCGCTGCCAACTAGGGCTTCTGCCTCGGAATAGTGACGAACGAGCTCGCCGAGGCGCGTGCCGACCCCGTTCCCCTGCATACCTTCCAGGGTCTCGGCGATTCGTGCGTGGAGGCGAATCTTGAGAGTGGTGGATAACTCGGCGGCAAGAGCCTGCTGGATGAGCGCGTGGCCGAAGCGGAACTTTCCGGCGCCATGGTCAACCTCCTCGATCAGGGCCGAGGCGATTGCCTCGTCCAAGGCGTCCATGATCTGAGCGGAGTCGCCGGGCAGGCCCATTTCGTCAAACGTCACTGCGGGTAGAGCCAGAAGCTGTTCGAGGGAGAACTCCCGGCCCATCACCGAGCCGATGGTGAGGACTCGACTGGAGGCCTCGCTAACGCGGTCGAGACGCCGGCCGATGACCTCTCGGACGCCGGCGGGGACTCGCTCGCGGAGAAGCGTCTCGGCCTCGCCTGCGTTTCCATGCAGGACGCCTTCTTGATATAGGAGGCGAACCAACTCGGTGACGAAGAACGAGTTGCCCTCGGTGTGGAGGTGGATCAACTCGGCAAGTCGTCCGTGAGCGTGTACTCCGCAGGTCTCGAAAATGTAGTCGGCAATGTCGTTCGACGTTAGCCCTCGTAGGATGAGCCGATCGAAGTGGTCGAGGCGGTTCAGATCTCCGAGGGCGTGGATGAGCGGATGTCCGCGTGTGATGTCTTCGTTGCGGTACGTGCCTACGATGAGAATTCGCTGGTCGACGATAGAGGTCGCGAGGAAGTTGAGCAGGAGAAGTGATGAAGGATGCGCCCAGTGGAGGTTGTCGAGAACGATGAGGACGGGTTGGTGCGTCGAAGCTCTCACGAAGAAACTCGAAACGGCGTCAAAGAGACGGAATCGAGCCTGATCCGGTCCTTCACCTAGTCGCTCATCGGCGTTGCCGGGCGCAAGACCGCGCACCTCGGGGACGATGCCGGATATTTCGAGGGCGCCGTCACGCATCTCCTGTCGAAGACGGTCAGAGTCGGTACTCTCGACGTAGGACCGGATGGGCTGTACCCACGTCCAGTACGGCGGGGCTCCGGCCTCCTCGTAGCAACGCCCCCAGAGCGCCTGGAAGCCGCGTTCCTCGGCGTATATCTCCAGTTCGCTGGCAGTACGCGTCTTGCCGATGCCCGGCTCGCCCGCGATCATCACAACACGCCCCGACCCGGCCATGGTCGCATCGAGATGTGAGCGCACTCTTGCCATTTCCGACCGGCGACCCACGAACGGGGTCACGTCGGGCATATCGAGACCTGTCTGCGTCTGACCGGTCACGGCTTACTCCAAGCACCTCAGGTAAGGTGGCTGGAGTGTAGCAACCCATCAGGCATGAAGGCAACAGGCTGTCCCAACTCTTTGTAACTTAAAAAGTCACAAAGCCGTAATACCACACTTTTCCAGGAGAAGCGTCGCTTTCACGGTATGGCAGGAGTGACACATCGTTGAGAGTGTCCAAATGGCTTCGTTCACTCCCATACCAAGTACGGGGCAGGCTCAGAGCCTGTCGAAGGGCCAAAGGGCGGTTCATGGTTCGACAAGCTCACCCCGAACGGTTCACACGGACCTTGCAAACACCCTCTTGGAGACCGCAGCAATTACCATGAGAAAACGCGAAAAATGCGCCATTCTGTGCCATTTTTATTGTTATTGTAAAGTGCAGTCACCTCGTCCGGGTGCGACTCTACTCGGCGGGAGGCATCTCGGAGGATACGAGGCCGATGAGGTTCCCCTCAATGTCCTTAACGTGGGCGAATGTGACCATGCCGGGTATGGTCGTGACAGGCATGGCGATCTCTCCGCCGAGCTCGACGGCTCTATCGAGCGACGCCTGAATGTCCTCCACTTCAACGTAGAAGGTGGTCTGCGGACTCCCGTCCATGCTGGACCCGACGCCTCCGCCGATGCCCGCGCCCTGCTCTTCTGCACTCACGATACCGTACGGGAATTCGGGTGAGGCCTGAGTGATATTCCAATCGAACAGGTCGCGGTAATACTGCTGAAGGGCCTCGTGGTCCTTCCCAAGAATCTCAAAATGCACTACGGGATTTGGCAAAATTTTTTTCTCCTTTCATCATTGCCTTGTCGATCGTTAGCGGCGTTCTATCTGCGCCGATATGTTGGCAGGCCCCTCTGGGGGTTTGCATAAGGGGTAGTGCCTGAGGAGCCTGCAAACACGTGTCGACCGACAAGAACAACTGTACCGAACGTATGTATTGTATGTCAAGGCGCGAATCGACGAATTTTGGTGAGTTTTTGTAAAGCGGAAATCTCTGAACGGTTTAGGCGGGTTTACGGACATAGATGATCGCGCCTCTCTTGGTTAGGGTGAGCGGCGTGTCGATGGCGTCGGATGCGCGATCCGCCGCAGTCGGACTCAAGCGGCGACCTCGGAGATAGAGTGTAAGGGCTTCGCTGTCAGGCAGATGGACGTAGGGGCCGTCCCAGGCGTCTATCTCGATCTCGTCGAATACCGAGCCGATAATCCCAGGAGCGTTCTCGCTGTCGAAGGTTGAGGGCACGCCGTAGCCGGGGAGGACCGAACACAACTCCGGTGAGTCGTACCTGCTCGGGGCGCACGCGGCGAACAGCCCGCCCGGTCTGAGAACACGGTGGCACTCGGCAACGGCCTGAACGGGGTCTTCGAGATGGTAGAGCATGTACAGGGCCGCCGCACCGCCGAATGTGTTTGGCGGAAACGGGAGCGCGCGAGCGTCGCCGAAAATACGTGAGCCAGGTGCATCTTTGAGCATCGTGGGGGATGCGTCGAGTCCGACTGCCGGGACGGCTTTGTCCCGCAACAGACTGAGCAGTTTACCTTGTCCGCACCCAACGTCGAGTGCAAGATCGACCTGCTCCTTGGCAAAGCGGTCGGCAACGTCCACATGGACATCTTCAGCGAGTCCAAATCTCTTGGCAGCCAAAGAAGTCGTGCGGAACCGATCAGGGTCCGTATCGAAGTCGAACGGTTCCGGGCGAGGCCGGTGGTCAGCCGCCGGCATTGTCCATGACCTCGACGAGCTCACGGACGGCATCGGCGGAGCGTTGGAGGGCCGCTGACTCGTCGGAAGTGAGGTCGAACTCGACAATCTCCTCGACGCCGCCGGCTCCCAGCTTGACGGGAACGCCGACGAAGAGGCCGTCGATGCCATACTCGCCATCGAGGTAGGCGGTGCACGGGAGAATCTGCTTCTTGTCGAAGAGAATGGACTCGACCATCTGGACGATTGCGGCGGATGGCGCGTAGTAGGCGCTTCCGGTCTTGAGGTAGTTGACTATCTCCGCGCCGCCGTCCTGCGTGCGCTTGACGATAGCGTCGAGGCGGTCCTTCGGGATGAGCTTCGAGACGGGCTGACCGCCAACGATGGTGCTGCCTACGATGGGCACCATGGAGTCGCCGTGTCCACCCAACACCCAGGCGTCGA
>JAPPDQ010000092.1 GCA_028875495.1 Chloroflexota bacterium | reverse complement strand
AACCACATCCGCACAGACCAGTTCCTCGAAACGGGCGGAGACACGGTCGGCGTCTCATGTCCCTTCTGCCTCCAGATGTTCGAGGAAGGCATCGAGTCCAGCGACTCCGCACCTGACGGCACACGGGCCAAGGACCTGCTCGAAATCCTCGACGAGAGCCTTGGGCCGAGTTGATTAGCCTCCCCCGCCCTGCCGCCATCGCCTTCGATCTCGACGGAACGCTCGTCGACACCGAGGCGATCCTCATCGAGGCGCAGCGACAAACGCTCATGGACTTCAGCATCACGGGCCTCGCACCCGACCATCCACGAACATTCGGCATGGGCATGGAGCCCGGAGTGACCCGGCTGAGCGAGTTCTACGGACTTGACTACGCGAAGGCGTTGGAAGTCTTCCGACCACATTGGACTCGGCTATCGGCGACAGAACTCACCCCGATGCCCGGCGCTCGCGCCCTGCTCATGCGTCTCAGGGACGAAGACGTCCGCATGGCTCTTGTGACCTCAGCCGATCCCGTTCACGCTCAGAACGCCTTGAAGGCACTCAACGTGCCCAGCGCGTTCGAGTGCGTAATCGACGCGGAGATGGTCTCGCGGCTTAAGCCTTCGCCGGAACCCTACTTGAAGGCCGCAGAGCGCCTCGGTGTTTCACCACAGGACATGCTTGCCATCGAAGACTCCGCTTCGGGCGTGGAGTCGGCGCTTGCCGCTGGGATGAGGTGTGTCGCGGTTCACGCCGAAGTCCATGAGCGCCCGGAACTGGCGCGGGCTCAAGTGAGGATTCGGTCGCTGGCGGAGTTCCCGCAATTCACGTAGCCGCCACGCATAGCAATACGGCTGCAGAGCCGACATCGCGTGGTTAGCTTCTAAAGTCCTGCCAGTCCCAGTCGAGTTGGCGCACCGCGTTTCGCAATGTCCCTATCTTGAGGTCTTTTCTCCCCCAATCGGGAATGATGGCCCCTTTCCCCGTAGCCGGATTGGTCCACAGCCGATGCGATCCCTTGCCGCGCCTATCGGTCTCCAAGCAGCCCATTTTCCTGAGTCTTTGGGCCACTTCTCTGTATCTCATAGAGCGGCGACGGCATCCAACACGACAGGTTCAAGCGGCGAGTCAACGAATATCTCAGGCGGGAACTCACGTCCCATGGCTTCATACAGCTCGACGGTGGCTGCGAGGGCGTCCTCGACATTCGCCAGGGCCTCGAAGAACGTGTCGCCCTCGGTGATCAGTTCAGGGAGCGCAGGACACGTTACGGTGTATCCACCTTCGGGCTGCGGCGCAAGCTCTAACTTCAATCGAACGGGACGCGAACCGGCCGCACTCATATAACCAACTCCTTCACTTCGTGCCCTCTATCGCAACATTGTAACAATCGTTATACGTATCCCGCACTTTGACGGAAGGAATGCAGCTATGAACTTGTGGCCGACACCGCCTCCGGCCTGTCGACCTCGGCACCCCTCTCCAATGCGACCTCGATCAGCTCCATTAGCTGCCTAGCCGACTCTCTCGTGAGTTCCACGGCCACACGAGCACCCAATCCCTGCGACTCGTTTACGAAGTCGATATTCAGCGCGTGCTCAATGGTCATGTGAGTCGGATGGTCGTACGAGACGTTGACCTTGTTGACCTTGATCCAGCCCGGAGTGCCCTTGCCGCTGCCGGTGATGGATGACTGCTCCGCGATCATGGTGCACATCGTCGTTCTCCTTTGAATACGAGACTCCGCATTATGCGGTCGCGGCCCTTCCCTACCCTAGATGCTTGCTCAGGAAGGCGAATATCTTCTCCCAGCCGTCGACGGCCTGCTCCTGGCAGTACACGGCCCTGTCGTAGTAGAAGAACCCATGCCCCGCCTCCGGGTACATGTGGAACTCGTACTCCTTGCCGTGCCGCTTGAGGGCTTCCTCGTGAATCGCCACCTGCTCAGGGGACGGACTGCTGTCCTCCTCGCCGAACAGTCCGAGCACCGGACACGAGAGTCCCTCCGTGTAGTCGATGGGGGCAACCGGCGTCTGTGGTGTGAGGGTCGACTCGGGCATCACCACGCGTCCGCCCCAGCAGTCGACAATCGCGTCGAAGCCATCCACCTGCGAGGCTGCGAGGAGGACGTGACGGCCGCCGGAGCACGTCCCGAACCCTCCGACTTTCCCGCTCGTGTTGGGGAGCGAGCGGACGTAGTCCATCGCCGCCGCTAAGTCGCCGACCGCCTGATCGTCGGCCACGCCGCCCTCGGAGCGTATTTTTGCCGCCACGTCGTCGGGAGTGCCGTGTCCCGTGCGGTGATACAGGTCGGGGCAGATGGTCACGTATCCGTGGTGGGCGAACTTTCGCGTCGCCTCGCGGTACCACTCGTCCCATCCGGGCATGTGGTGTGCCAGCACCATGGCAGGATGCGGGCCCGGCCCCAGCGGTCGCGCAAGGTAGGCGTTTATCACGTCCCCGCCGTGTCCCTTGATGGTGATCGTCTCCGCGATCATCCCCTCGTACATATCGGTTGTATACATTGGTACCCCTCCACGTTCTCTCTGGGAATGGCTAGAGCTTGCCGCCCAATGGGTGGGATGTCAAGGGCGACGCCATTTCTTGACGTTAGCCGTTAGGGTACGGTGACTGACCGAATCGGCTCGGTCCTAACCGTCCCCGCCTGAGGCCGGTTCCACGCCCGGGGTAGAGCGCGAGGGCCGCTGGAAGTAGACGAGGAGCGCGCCGAAGAGAAGGATGCCGACTACCACGAGCGTGGATAGTTGGAAGCCTTCGAGGAAGTAGACGCGTGAAGACTCGAAGGGCAACAGCTCGACTCCGGCAGGAATCGCGATGCCAAGCGCGGCCGCTGCTGCCATCGCGCCGAAAGCGTGGCCGAACTCCCGTGACGTTTCGAGCATCCCCGAAGCGAATCCACGGTGCTCCAGAGGGAGCGCGTTCATGATGTGCGCGTTGTTGATCGGGTTGAATATGTTGGTGCCGACCGAGATGGGAAGCATGAGAAGCGGCAAAACCCAGAAGCTCACGTGCGGCGCCATCTGGCTCAGGCTTATGAATCCCACCGCAATGATCAGCATCGCCCAGAGGCGGAGGTACTGCGGGCGGTAGGTATCGTATATCCATCCTGCCACCATGGGCATGAAGAGACCGAGCGTCTGGCCGGGAATCAGGACAAGCGTCACGAACATCGGAGATCGGCCGAATCCTTCCTCCACCAGAATCGGCACCAGCGTCATCGTTCCCAGCATCGAGGCGTGGTAGATCACGTTCGAGCCGAGAGACAGCGAGAACTCACGCCTCCGAAAGAGACGCATGTCGACGATGGGGTTGGCGACCCTCCACTCTAGGATGACGAATCCGACCGCGAGGGCAAGGAACAGCCCGTGCATCGGCAGGTGGTAGCTGAGCGCGTCCGGCGAGGTGTATGACTCCTGCCCTGGGTGCAGGTGACTGCCGGACAGGATGAAGACCATCCCGGTCACGAACAGCAGAGCCGCACCAAGCCAGTCAATCGGGCCTTCCGCGCCCTCGACTTGTGGCTGTGCGTGCTTGGCCGCGTGTCGCGTGATGGGTATCGACAGCACAATCGCAAGCAGTCCCAGCGGAACGAACGTGGCGAATATGAGCCTCCAACTCAGGAAGTGGAGAAACGCTCCGAAGACGGCAAGCCCGATCAGCGTCCCGAACCTCGCCCCGATTATCGGCACGGCGAATGCCCTGCCACGCTCCTCAGGCGGAAACGCGACGGCAAGTATGGCATTCGCGTTTCCCATGACCATCGCGGAACCGAGCCCTGTCAGGCCCCGGAGCGCGATCAGGTGCCATAACTCCTGGGAGAAGGTCAGCGCCACGGATCCGATGGTCGCGATCACTATGCCGATGAAGAAAACGTTGGCATGCCCGTACTTGTCACCCAGCCGGGCCATGAGCAACACCAGACCGCCCAGCATCATGAGGTACACGACGACCATCCACGCCACATCGCCGATGGAAGCGCCGAAGTACTCAGCCAGCGTGGGAATGGACAGTGCCACGGGCAGGCTCGACAGCTGCACGAGCATGTACGCCGACGACAGGGCGATCAACACGTCTCGCCGTTCGCGCGTCGACAGGAGAGGTCTCAGAACACCAAAGACGGTAGCGACCATCACTACGCATTATTTCAGTGAGCCGACAACCTGTCCAGACGCAGAGGGTGTCTAAAAAGCACTCCGTTCACCCTGAGCTTGTCGAAGGGTGGCAGCGTCGTTCATGGTTCGACAAGCTCACCACGAACGGTTTTGGCGGTCCGGAACGCAACCGGCAGGCCCCGTCGGGCGTCGACTTTGATAACATAGCAGCACCAGCAACTCGGCAGCCGTTCAATGCCCGTCTTTGGCCTCGAAGAACTCAGCATCGTTCGACAGCACCTCGACACGTACCTTCGGCGTGACGTGACGGTCACGCTATACACCACGTCGAGCGCGGGCATCATCATCCCCGGCCGAGAGTGCGCGGCGTGCGGCCCCGTGCAGGAGCTGCTCGAAGAGGTGGTGGGACTTTCGCCGAAGCTGACTTTGGAGACGGTCGACTACTACACGAACCAAGTCGATGCGCGGGAGCGCGGGATTGCTCGAATACCCGGATTCACGGTAGGACGACAGGACAACTCTCGGATGCGGTATTTCGGAATGCCGACCCAGCGTCAGATGCCAGTGCTGGTCTCCGCCTTCGTCCGCGCGGCAGAGAGGTCGTCGCCGCTCAAACTGGAGACCCGAAGGCGGATACGCAGGCTGGGCGAGGAGGCGCACATACAGGTCTTCGTCACGCAGGACAGCGAACACTGCGGCGATACGGCAATGGCCGCCCTGGCCATGGCGGCAGAGTCTCCCAAGGTGACCACCGATGTGATAGAGGTGGGAACGTTCCCGAACCTCATTGACCTTCACAAGATCCGGGGCGTGCCGGCGACGGTGATAAACGGGCGAGTGTCGTTCACCGGAGCGATGAGCGAGGCCCTGCTCCTCAAGCAGGTGCTCCGCGCCACGGGAGAGGCCGAGGCGGGTGCAGAACAGATCGTAGATTTCTCGAACGAGGTGACCATGCTCAACATGGGAGCCCGAAGGGCCGGTACACCGATTGGCTAGGATTGGACGAATAAGAGGGTAACCCGACGGCGAAAAGAACGTTTACAGGAATATAGGCAAAGGACCAGCCATGCCGTTTCGACTTGTGAAAAAACTCGCCGCGCCGATTGCTCTGCTCGTACTTGTCACGGGATTCTTTGCGCTTTCAGACCGATCTGTATCGGCGCAGGAGGCATCTGCGTCCTCCATCAAGGTGATGGAGTCCAGCATTGTGAGCGAGTTCCCTGAGGGCTACCGTGTCAAGGTCGCCGCCGAGGGCAATAGTGAGATCAAGCAGATCGCCGTGCGCATGAGAATCGGTCAGCGCACGCGGGAAGTGTACGAGTACATGGGCGATGAGGGCGGAGAAGCCGCGGGAGGACGTGGGAGGACGCTTGAACTGACGCCAGGCAAGTCCGTGAGGGCCGAGCTCTTCCGGTGGACCAACTCAACGAGCAACTACATCCCGCCGGGCACCATCATCACGTACAACTTCGACGTTGAAGATGTTGAGGGCAACGTGCACAAGACCGAACCTGAGCAGTTCGTCTACACCGATGTGCGCTACGAGTGGGATGAAGTGACCGACGGGCTCGTGTCAGTGGCCTACCATGGCCCCGTCGAGAAGCGGGCGCGCGACGTGCTGGACACCGCCAAGCGGACGATTGACCTCATCAGCCCGATCTACGGCGCGGTACATGAGGACCCGATCCGCATCAGCATGTACAACAACGCCGCTGAGTTGGTAGACGCCTATCCTCCCCGCTACGGGGCCATAGGACACGGCGTCTTCGTGAGCGGACAGGCGCATACACAGGAAGGCCTGGTGATGATCGAAGCGGGCGGGCGCGACGCGCTCGGCACGACCTCGCACGAAATCACGCACATCATCATTCACAGAGCGACGTTCAACCCAAGGGCCCAGAATATGCCGTCCTGGCTGAACGAGGGACTCGCGGAGTTCGGCAATCTGCACGCGACCGTCGGGTACGACCTCGCGCTGGAGTTCGCCGTGCAGAACGACCGGGTGCTGCCCATCATGTTCATGCGCGGCCAGCCGAGCAAGGGCGAGGACATCATCATCTTCTACGGCCAGGCCCGGAGCGTCGTCCGGTGGCTGTTCCGTACGTTCGGGCGCGACAAGCTGACCGAGTTCATGTCGTACCTCAAGCGAGGAAACAGTCTCGACAGGGCGTTTACCAGGGCCTATGGCGGGGACAGGATAGCGATCACGAATATGTGGCGCGAGGAGATCGGCGCAATGCCGTACGAGCCTCCCTCGAGCGAACGGGTGAGGCCCACGCCCGTGCCTCAGCGCACCCTCGGACTGTACAGCCTGACCCCCCAGGCAGGAACGCAGACGGTTGGGAGCGGTCAGACCGAGGAGCCTACTACGACGCCTGAGGCTGAGCCGACGCCGACCCCGGAACCTACGCCGGAGTCCCTAGCCATGGCCCCGCCTGCGGAGCCGGAAAAGGCTGACGAAGACGAGGAAGTCGCTCCGGCCCCCGGTTCCGGGTGCTTCGCTCCGGCCCAGTCCGCCGGAGTGCTCGACCTTACCGGCGTGGCCGTTGTCGCCGGTCTCGCCTTCCTGGGCGTGCGTCGACGGGTGTGGACGTTCCGTCCGTAGCAGACCAACACATCACCCTCACCCCCGGATCGAGCACAGGGCAGGCTATAGCCCTCTCCCATCAAGGGCTGACAGTGGTATCAAAACGGACTTGCAGCTTTGATCCGGCCCCGTCTCCCTGTCATTCCGAGCGTAGCGAGGAATCTAAAGTCCATAACCACAAGTCGGGATAGCCGGCGATCCATCCGCATCCTCGCCGACGGGATAGGAATTCTCCATGTCGGCGCTGCCTTGGAACGGACATTTTAGATTCTTCACTCCGCTTCGCTGCGTTCAGAATGACAGTGGCGAGGTTGCTCTCAAAGTGGGCCAATAGTCGAATGCCTACCCCTGTCAGCCCGGCGGGAGAGAGTTTGTAGGTGTGAATCATTCGACTCTTCAATCTAGGGAACATTGACACTGCAAGGTGGGCTTGCTAGACTTGGGCAGGTATGAAGATGAACGGTATTGTTGCCGTCTGCGCCTGTATGGGGGGTCCAAGGGGCCGCATAAAACCGTTTGTCCGATAGAGAACGCAAATCATCAGCCCCGCCCGAACACTTGCCGAGCGGGGTTTTTGTTATCAGTGAGGAGCAAGGAACATGACGACCACCGAATTTAAGCAGAGGACTTCCGGCATCATCGACGTGATGCCGGAGGAGTTCGACGACTTCGAGCTCCAGGTGAAGCGGTTCCAGGCGGGTGAGTTCGACGAAACGGAGTTCCTGGCGTACCGGCTGAAGCAGGGTGTCTACGGCCAGCGTCAACCGGATGCGCAGATGATTCGGGTCAAGATACCGTTCGGGGGGCTGAAGGCCGATCAACTTGACGCCCTCGGAGAAGTCTCCGCCAAGTATGTTCCGTTGAACAAGGGGCACGTGACGACGCGCGAGAACATCCAGTACCACCACGTCAAGCTGGAGGACGCGGCGCATGTGATGCGCGTTTTGGGCGAGGTCGGGCTGACTACCAGAGAGGCGTGCGGGAACACTGTGCGCAACGTTACGGGGTGCGCGATGGCAGGCGTGTGTTCCGACGAGTTGTTTGACGTGACTCCGTACGCGGCGGCCTATGCGCGGTACTTCGTGCGGCATCCTTATACGCAGGCGCTGCCCCGGAAGGTGAAGACGGCGTTCTCCGGGTGCGCGCGCGACTGCGCCATCACGGGCATCCACGACGTAGGGTTCATTCCGAAGGTGGAGGGCGGTCAGCGGGGATTCGAGATCAGGGTGGGCGGCGGCACGTCGATCATGCCGAAGATCGCGCCGACGCTATACGACTTCGTCCCGGTAGACGAGTACCTGAAGGTCACCGAGGCGGTGCTCCGCATCTTCCACCACACTGCCTGGCTTCGCAAGAACAAGATGAAGGCGCGGATCAAGTTCCACATCGCGCAGGTCGGCATCGACGCCTTCCGCAAGGAGGTCGAGGAGGAGCTGCGAGGCGACTGGGCGCAGAGGTCGTTCGATCCCACGTCGCTCCTGTTCATCGAGGACGAGTCGCTCGACGCGCCGCCTGTCAACAGCATGTACGGGAACGGCGCGAGCTCATCGGAGTTCGAGCACTGGGTGGAGACCAACGTGGTCGACCAGAAGCAGACCGGGTACAAGGCCGTGAACGTGAAGCTGTACCAAGGGGACATCCAGGCCGACCAGTTCCACAAGCTCGCGGACATGGCGAGGAAGTATGCCGGAGGCCGGGCGCGGATCACCCACCAGCAGAACCTGACGTTCCGCTGGGTGCCTGAGGGGGCATTGCACTCCGTGTGGGAGGAACTGAACGAGATTGGCTTCGGCCAGTCGGGCATACACGAGATCAGCGACGTGGTCTCCTGCCCCGGCACGGACAGCTGCAAGCTCGGCATCACGTCCTCCATGGGGCTTGGACGGGCCGTGATGGACAAGATCGAAGGGATGAACATCGACGACCCGCTGACGCGCAGGATGCACGTCAAGATGAGCGGATGCCCGAACGGGTGCGGTCAGCACCATGTCGCGGACATTGGCTTCCATGGCGCGGCGTCGAAGGCGCCGAGCGGGCAGGTGCCGGCGTACGAACTCTTCCTGGGCGGAAGCTACGAAGAGGGCGACACGCGTATAGGTCTGAGGACGAGGACGAAGGTGCCGGCCAAGCGTGTGCCGGACGCCCTCGAGAAGGTGATCAAGTTCTACTGGGCGTATCGCGAGCAGGGTGAGGAGTTCAAGGACTTCGCGGCGCGGCTTGGGCCCAAGGAGTTCGAGCCGATTCTGCAGGAATTCAAAGAGGTCGGAGAACTGAACCGAGACACGCTCCAAGAGTACATCGACTGGGATAAGACGGTGAAGTACAAGCTGGAGCGCGGCGAGGGCGAGTGCGCTGTGTGAGGGAACTCCCCTAGCCTGCCGGAGATAGAGTGGAATAGAAGAGGCCCCGCGAAATGCGGGGCCTCTCTCGTTGTCGATGTGACGCGCGCGGGCGTTACTGGAAGCGATTACGAAGCTTATCCCACAGGGAGTCGCCCTGATGATATTCGATGACGTCACCACGCCAGCGCTTTTGGACCGGCTTGGGCTTGATGAAGAACATGGCGTACCCGACGATGAAGAGGATGAAGCCGAGCCACGCCAGGATTCCCACGATTCCGAATCCGGGTGTGGCCAGGTTCAGGACCAGAGCAGCGAGGAGGATTAGCACCGCCCCGAGCATAATCCGACCGGGGGTTATGGAGAAGGCGCTGCCACTGATGGACTGCTTGAAGTACTCCCAAGCGAGTCGCCCGAATCCCAGCTTTTCCCGACGCTTGGGAGGATCGCTCAGGCCGAGGTCTCCGGCCTGCTGCAGGATCTCTTCGATTTCTTTTTGATACTTCTGCGGCATGTGACTATCCTTTGATCGAAAGGGCGGGGACTCTGTGGTTCCCGCTCGGATTCCTGGCTGCCGCGTTCAACCGTGTGTCCTGCCTATAGATGAATCGTACTTATTGGGCTTATGCGGTGTCAAGACTTCGAGGCTAGCTCGGGCATATGGACGGATTTACCGCAGAGGGCGCGGAGAGCGCAGAGAATAGAGTGAAGCGGGGCGAAGTTGACCTGTTCTGGGGCAGGACGTATAGTAGCGCAGTCCTTGGGGGCCGGGTCTCTTGGACGATACTCTTATGAGGTTGCATCAATGGGATATCAGGTCGGGGAACACACGTATGAGCCGGTGGAGGGTTGGGGGACGCTGCCGGAGGGATATGAGTTCTTTCAGGTGGCGGGCGTCGCGGCGGACAGCGAGGACAACATCTACCTGTTCACCCGCAGTGACCACAAAGTGATGGTCCTTGATCGCGACGGGAATTTTCTCCGGGCGTGGGACGTTGGGTTCAACCAACCGCACGGGATGACGATAGGGCATGACGGGAACCTTTACTTCGCGGACATGGGCAGCCACACGGTCACGAAGTACTCCCCGGAGGGCGATCTTCTGATGACGCTTGGGAACAAGGACCAGCCGTCGGACACGGGCGGTGAGGTCGAGAAGTTCCTGGTGGTGAAAGCGGCGGGGCCGTTCAACCGTCCGACGGGGATTGCGGCGAATGGTTCGGGTGAAATATTCGTCTCGGACGGGTATTTGAACGCCCGCGTCCACAAGTTCGCCGCGGACGGGACGTACCTGCTGGCATGGGGAGCGCCGGGCAAGACGGACCCATCACACTTCCACAATCCGCACGGGATCGGGATCGACCCGGCAGGGCGGGTGGTCGTGTGCGACCGCGAGAACCACAGGCTGCAGCTCTTCGACCAGGATGGGAACTTCCTCGATATCTGGACGGCGGACTTTCGGTTGCCGACCTCGGTATGCTTCGGGCCGGACGACACGGTACTCGTGACGGAGCTTGAGTCACGGTTCAGCATTCTCGACAGCGAGGGCAACCTGATCGGGCGCTGGGGGGGCGAGGAGAGTCGCACTCCGGGGCAGTTCGTTGCGCCGCACTGCGTCACGGTGGACTCGCATGGCGACATCTACATCGGCGAGGTGCTGGAAGGCCAGCGGGTGCAGAAGTTCGCGCGGGTGTAGGCGTCACCCCTCCCGCTCTTCGGGTGTCTCTCCCTGCCGGGCAACGGCTACTGAGGACCAGACGCCTTGCGAAGCTGGTTGCGGACCATGCGGGAGGTGTGGTGGTTGTTTTCGTCCTCATGGACGTACCGGGCCAAGAGACGCGTAAGGCGCTTGGCTTCCGCGGCCTCGTCGGCCTTGGCGCCTGTTTTGACTGCCGTCTGCGCCGCACGGAGGCTGATGTTGGGGTCGGGGTTGTCCATAGCCTTCGAGAGCACGGTGGCCGCTTTGAGCGTGAGGCCGCGCAGCTCCGCGGTTGCGATTTCAGCTTCCAGATCTCTCAACTGGAGGTACGCGGCCTTGAAGTCGGGTTCCCTCAGCCAGCGGTAGAGGGTTTTTTCCGAAACATTGATAGCAGTGGCGGTGTGCGCCAACGTTTTACCGATGGCGAGATGCGGGAGGGCCTGAACCTGTTTGGTCGACAGGGGGGTCTTGTTTAACCGGACATTTTCGGTCATTTTCGGACATTCCTTTCTGTGAAACGAGATATTACGGTTAGTCGTAAGGGTCTTCTCATTGTTCGGGTCGAGCCGCACATGGCCGCCTAGTACCGGTTCCATATGATTTTGGCAACTTCGTCACCCCACCCTC
This sequence comes from Chloroflexota bacterium, assembly GCA_028875495.1. GTDB lineage: Bacteria > Chloroflexota > Dehalococcoidia > Lucifugimonadales > VXLM01 > VXLM01. Next base: position 6 of record JAPPDQ010000092.1, on the reverse strand, counting down.
CCCCCC
>JAPPDQ010000509.1 GCA_028875495.1 Chloroflexota bacterium | reverse complement strand
AGACTAGCTGCGATTGTCTAGCGTGTCGAAGAGATCAACATCCCCGCAAAGCCTGCGGCCCGCAGCTCCCTCCTGATTCATGCGATTCCCCCGGAAGCGAGGCAGGCATTCATTGACATGAACCTTGCGTTGCGCTTGCGGAAACCTGGGGGTGCGGGAAAGTTTGTCTTTACTAGCCTGCACGGCACCGGCGTCGATACGGTGGGGCGCTGCCTAGAGGAAATGGGCTACGCCAAAGGGCGTCAGCTCTTCTACGTCGATAAGCAGTGCGAGATTCGCAGCGACTTCAAGCACGTAACGTTTCGCAGCCCAAACCCGGAAGTGCCGGAGTCCTTGCAGATGGGCATCGAGTTGGCCAGCAAAGTAGGCGGCGACTTGCTTTTGGCGACCGATCCCGACGCAGATCGCCTGGGCGGAGCGACCCGTAACGGAGATGGGTATGCCTTTCTCACTGGCAACGAGTTCGCGGCGATTCTAGCTAGGTACAGACTGGACGCGCTCGAGGCTGCAGGACGTCTTCCGAAGCGGCCCTTAGGTATCAAGACCGAAGTCACCACCGACCTGATTCGGCGGCTCATTGAATCGCGTAACGGTGTCGTGGTCGGCGATCTGCTTGTGGGATTCAAGTACGTTGCCGCAGTGTTGGGATCGCTTGAACGTACCGGCCAGTACGGCGACATTCGAGCATCGCTGGACGATTTCGTGCTTGCCGCCGAAGAGAGCCACGGTTTCATGCTCACGCCCGAAGTCCGCGACAAGGACGCCGCTGGCGCGGCGGTGGTGCTGGCCGAGCTGACCTCGGAATTGGCCGAGCGCGGAGAGACGGTCTACGACTACTTGGTCGACACCTACAAGCGGTACGGCTATCACGCCAACACCGTGCGGTCGACTGTGATGCAGGGTGCCAGCGGCTCGGCCAACATCCGCAAGATCCAGCAGCTACTGCGCAGCGGTCCTCCCAAAGAGATCGGCGGGCGCATAGTCTTGGGCATCAACGACTATTGGGACGAGGTCAAGTATGGCCCGTTCCTATCGGAGACCGACAAGAGTTCGCGCAACCTGATCAGCTACACCGTGGAGGGAGGCATCAAGGCAACCATCCGACCTTCGGGCACCGAGCCGAAGAACAAGCTCTATCTCGAGCTGGCGGCCGACCCGCTGGGGCCAGACGCCTCACTGTCGGAGTTCAATGAACACCGCCAGGCGGTGGATCGGGAAGTGAAGGAGTTTTCGAACAAGTTCCTTGCCCAGATGCTCGCTCTGATTGGCGTGTCGGTGCCGGATTATGCATTTGAGATTTCCGATCTCGTACCTTTGCAGTACAAGGTGGACTTCTGCGACCGGTTCTTGCCAGAGTTTCGGAGGCGCGCTGGAGCGGTCGCGGAGAGCTCCACTTCGGAACGGGATCTAAGCACGTGGGTCGACGAAACCTTGCGGCCTTACGGGCCAGATGCCCGCATCTTGGTGCAGCGAGCCTTCCAAGCATACGCCGCGACAGGTGCCGAGTCCGATGTGCTCGCGGTGCAGCGACGGCTGTTCGCCGGCTCGTAGCGGAGCGCGACCGCTGCGACACTGCGCACCGCAACGACCCCAGAGAGATGGTTACAATGAGTTTGCGGGCGAAAGATCTCGCCCGGCCCTCGCTGCGGAGAGGTGGCCGAGCGGCTTAAGGCGCACGCTTGGAAAGCGTGTTTAGGGGTAACTCTAACGAGGGTTCGAATCCCTCCCTCTCCGCCATGGAATTCTCATAACTGACTGAAAATAAACTACTTATGCGGAGTTTGGGGCGCAGTATTCCACTGAATGTCCCACAACTGAACGCTGTTCGCGTTCCTCGTGGAGCCGCCAACATCTCACGCCTCCTCTGCACTGCGTCTTGCAGGTATAATGCAGTACGCCACGAGTGAATCGACGGGCCCCGTGGGAGGTCCCAGACCAAGACTGAAGTCCTGACCTTCCGTGTCTCGCCCTCGGTCAAAGCTGCAGCCAAGTTTGCTGCGGAGCGCGACCATCGGAGCGTAACTGTTCTGATTGAGGTCCTCATACTCAATCATTGCAAGGTAATGGACCTCCACTTAGACGTGCCTGCCCCTGAGGAGGCTGCAAGTAAGTGACTAAAGTCAACAGACGTTTAGGGGCCAAGAAGGTCGCTGTTGAGACAAGACCCAATACGCGGGAGCGTATCGAGTTCTACCGTGCTAACGAAAAGCCCTACGGTGCCTTCAGCAACCTTTTTCCGCGGGCAATTCAGTTTGAGGACCGAGAGTTTGCCACAGCCGAGCATGCCTACCAAGCTGGTAAACCGAGACGTGAGGTCGTGCGCGAGTGGATACTAAGTGCTCCAACGCCCAGTTTGGTCGCTATGGCAGCTCATGGGCTGTATACGTGGGATATCGAGCCCAACTGGTCGAAGATCAAATTCGATCGGATGCGGGATGTTCTCCGGGCCAAGTTCACACAGCATGATGACCTCAGGGAGTTATTGCTTTCGACGGGTGACGCCCACCTAGTGGAAGTCGGACGGGTGGCGAATGGGGTCAACCGAGTATGGGGCGAGGTCAATGGCAAGGGACGCAATATGCTTGGCGAACTACTAATGGAGTTGAGAACCGAATTGCGCGCAGTCCCGGATGAGCAGAATAGCGCGGGACATTCGAGCCGCACAAAGGAGGAGCCCACAACCCGTTTTGAGAAATCATCGAGCGTCAGGCGATGACAGAAACGAGGTACGAGCAAGAACTCGCTCAACTTGATACCACTTACGAGCGGGCACTACGGGCCGACATTTGCGGAGTGAAGACGGCCATTGCCGGGGCTTGCGAGTTCAGCATCATTGGCGTAGGTTCTGGCGGCTCCTTTACCGTCGCATCCCTCCTGTGCAACCTGCATGAAAGCTACACAGGACGCGTGTCGCGTCCCTCGACTCCGTTGGAAATCATCTGCAATCCAACACTGGCGTCCACAAGTCCAGTATTCTTGATCTCTGCCGAAGGAAAGAACCCCGACATAGTAGAAGCCCTACAACGTGCGCGGATGCACAGCGCTCGACCTGTCCATATCCTTACGAATCGCCAAGAAAGCCCTCTCTTAGAGTCTGCTTCTCGCTTGACCGCGATTAACACTCATGTATTCGAGCTAGCGGATAAAGATGGCTATTTGGCGACCAATAGCCTTCTTTTCGACGCAACGGTGGTCGCCCGAGCATACGGAGAGTTGGACCGCCAGGACGAAACCCTTCCAAGCTCACTGACTGACTTGAGGTTAGACGACCGTGCGATCGCTGACTGGGTTGCCGAAATCGACTCGTTTGTCGATGCCGCGATGGCGTGCGGTGCCGTCATCGTAACTTTTTCACCGCTCCTCCGTCCGGTTGCCGCCGATCTTGAGTCGAAGCTCGCCGAAAGTGCACTGTTACACTGCCAACTCGCCGACCTGCGCTCGTTTTCGCACGGGCGTCATCTTTGGCTGGCCGAGCGCCCCTCGGATTGCGCGATTGTCGCATTGACTGATCCTCGGCTCTCGCCGCTGTGGAGGAGCACGCTTGAGCTACTACCTCCGGGCACGCCGACCCTGACGATGCCCTTTGCGGGGGCGGAGCCGCGGGATCAAATTGCCGGCCTTGTCGCCCAAATGCAACTGGTATCTTCATTAGCCCGTCGTTCCGGGCGAGACCTTGGCCGACCGGAGGTGCCACAGTTTGGACGTGACCTACATTATTTGGACATTTCTACCCTAATTCCCGCTCCGTCCATTAGCCCAGAGCATGGCGAGCAGTCCAAGTACGAGATTCTAGGAGCGCAATGGCCCTCAATAGGTCGTCGTGGCTCGATGCGACGATCTCTGGAAGCCTTTAGGGTCTCATTGGAGGAGAGGGCCTTCCGTGCCGTGGTCTTCGATTACGATGGAACGCTCTGTGGTTCGCATCCGAAGGACAAGCCGCCGCCAGCCGCTGTGATCGGGCATCTGAAGCAACTACTTGACCAGGGGGTGTTGGTTGCTATCGCATCGGGACGTGGCGGATCGATCCAAGAGCAGTTGCGGGCGTCGTTACCAGAAGCATATTGGCCGAACATCCACGTTGGGCTCTATAACGCAGGCTACATAGCTGATCTTGCAACGACTCCCGCCACCCAAACTAGCACGAGTGAGTTTCTCAACCATGTCACACGAATAGTACAGCGTTTGAAGCTTCTAGGCGTCCCGATAGAGGTCATCCGTACAACTCATCCCTATCAAGTGAGTGTGCGATTTCGTGAAGGAATCAAGACGGACAGTAGCTGGTTTGTGATCGCAGACGCCCTGAGGCAAGCCGGCCTTGATCTCTCAGGAATAGTTCGAAGCAAACATTCTATTGATATCCTCAGTCCGGCCACAAACAAGGCCCTCTTGGTTGCTCATCTGATTCAACGATTTAGAGTCGATCCTCATGACCTCTTGACGATCGGGGATTACGGGGCGTGGCCCGGCAACGACTACTCCTTGCTAGAACACCGATTTTCCCTTAGTGTTGATATCCCTTCCCGCCGTCTAGATCGTGGATGGAAACTGGCACCAAAGCATAAACGAAATGTAGATGCAACATTGTGGTATCTCAATCAGGCTGATTTTATCGGGGATGGACGGTTCAAGCTCAGTCTAAGCGCTACGGAAGGCCAAGGAGAGTTCTAGATGAAGGACCAAAATGCTCAACATTTGCTCGCTGCAGTCATGGACTGGCAAGACGCTGAGACTGTAAGCAGAAGAGTACCTTCGTTGCAGTTACTCGCAGACTACAAATATGATAACTATCAGCAATTTTCTCCTGGAAAGCGGTTCATTGAGAGTCTCGCGTTGTGGCTCGACCAGTTCGAAAATACTGATCGTAATGCCGCCCTAGACCTTGTTCTCGACCGGCTTATTTTTTTCTCGGATTCTGAGCTGTCCCATCTAGTCGAAACAGCCTACCCAGACCTGATCGTTCAAGAACGCTTGCAGCTTGTTGCCGAGGAACAGGCAATTCCCCATCATCGCGTAGGTGCAATCAGGGCGCACCAGCGATTCACAGAGATTCAACTCAAGTCACTTTACTTGGGTCTAAGCGATGGCGCACGGACTGACGAGCTGCGACGATCCAGTGACGGTGAGATCTCTAATGAACAAATATGGCAAGCTTATGAGCTGGGCGATGAAAAGGCTTCGGACATGGGTTCCGAGTTGGAAAAGCAACTGAATCATCATGGGTTCTCGTCTAGTGATCCTCGATTCAACGTTATTTGGCTGTTGGACGACTTTTCTGGCAGTGGCTTCACATATATTCGCCGTGAAGCAAGCGAAGGAAACTATAAGGGAAAAATAAAGAAAGTTTATGAAAGACTAACTCGCGGAGATTTGGTCGACGAGTCGCATTACGAGGTCTTCCTCTTGCTCTACGTTGCCACGCAGAAGGCGATCGACCATATCACTTACTGGGCGGAGAGATTCACCTCGGAAATGGGCTTCAAACCGTTGCAGCTTAGGGTTCTGTGCAGAATCGCTGAAGCTGAGTCCCTCTCTCGGGACTCGTGCGAACGCCTCGAGGCGCTACTTACTTCTCCTCGCTACTATGACGAGAGGGCCTCGGACTCACATATCTCGATCGGAGGAACGACTAGTGCACAGCTTGGTTTCGCTGCTTGCGCCCTGCCTGTAGTGTTGGCTCACAACACGCCCAATAACTCCGCGTACATCCTTTGGGGGCCAGAGTCGTATGATTTCTTCGGTCTCTTTCCTCGCGTAAGTCGTCACCGCGGGTTCTAATGGCATATCAAGCGAATCCCTTTCTGGAGCGCCTATCGGAGCGGACATCTGATGAAGAATTCGTCCGCCTATTCTCTCCAAAGATCCTTGAACGGCTGGAGGATGACACGTTTGAGGGTGGCGTCCACATCTTCCGCAGTCCGCCTGGCGGAGGCAAGACGACCCTTTTGCGTGCATTCACACCGACAGCACTCCGTGCGTTTTGGAACGCCCGCCACGTACAAGAAATCGCAGAGTCATACCAGCGTCTTGTGGCGCATCGTGTTCTCGATCGAGAACGCGGGCCGCAACTGCTAGGCGTGTTTCTCTCGTGTGCTTCCGGCTACGCGGACCTTCCACGTGGTGCGGATGCGTCCGACTTTGGGCTGTTTCGGGCGTTGTTCGATTGTCGGGTGGTACTACGGTCGTTACGGAGTCTGGCCAGACTGCTACGCATGCCGTCAACGGAAGAGCTGGATGCTGTCCGAGTCGAATACGACGACTCGAGTGAAGACCTTCAATCGATCCCAAGGAGCTTGTCTATTTCTGGCCTACTGGATTGGGCGGAGAATCACGAGCGATCGGTCTATACTGCACTCGATTCAATGATTGGCCCAGCACCAGTCACGATCGTTCCACATGTTCGTTTTGAGAGTGTCCTGTGGCTTCAGTCCGTTCGGTTTGTTGTCGACGGGGACCAGGTTGCTCCGCGTCGCATGCTTCTCGTAGATGACCTGCACAAGCTACAGCGGAAGCAACGCTCAATGTTCATTCAGGAGTTGACCGAAGCGCGACCTCAAATGCCACTATGGCTCTCAGAACGAACCATCGCGCTCGGCACGGATCTACTGTCTCAGGGAACGCGTGAGGGCCGAGAACTTCGACACTACGAGCTAGACGCTCTGTGGAGTAGCGCAAAGGGACAGCACCAGTTCGCGGGTTTTGGTCAGAATATTTTGGACCGTCGACTTCAGGCACAGAACGAGGTTCCACCCGGCACGTTTTCTCAATACATCCGGAACGTTCTGCTAGAGGACGACGTCCGGAATCTCATCGGAGAACGTGGTGATTGCTTCCGAGACGAGATTGCGAAATATCGGAAGAAACCCCGCTACGTCGAATGGGTTGCCCAGGCCGAACACCTGCTGGCTGCAGCTACAGTCGCAGATCTGCGCTCACTATTCACTACCTGCATTCTCCTAGCTCGCGACGAATCGAAGCGCCAGCTGAGCCTAGAGTTAGAGCCGCTATCGATTGATGAACTCGATCAGCGCGATAGCTCTCAGATCCAAGGTGCGAGTGATATTTTCCTCCACGAGAGACTGCAGGTGCCGCACTATTTTGGCATCGAGCGCCTATGTGTGATGGCGACGAGCAACGTTGACGAACTGCTCTCGCTGGCGGCGTTTCTCTACGAGGGGCTGCGGTCGAAGCAGATCTTGCGGCGCGACGAACTGTATTTGTCACCTGCAGAACAGGAGAATCTGCTGACGAAGGCAGCTCGTCGCAAGCGGGACTTCATTCCCAAGAATCATACGGAAGGTGCTCGTGCGCAACGCCTGCTTGACTCTATCGGTTCCTATTGCAGAGAGAGAACATTTCTGCCAAATGCTCCATATGCACCCGGAGTTACGGGCATTCGATTGTCACAGACTCAGCTATCTGACCTGCACGCAGATCGCTTGAAGGGGGAGGGCCGGTTGTTAGAGAAGGTCCTAGCGGAGTGCGTCGCGGAGAACCTGTTGACGGCTAGGGAGAGTTCCGCTTCCACTTCGCGTGAGAGCGGTACGGTCTTCTATCTAAACCGGACCTTCTGCGCCCTGTATGGTCTTCCCTTGCAAATGGGAGGGTGGCAAGATGTGAGCCTCAATAAGTTGATCACGTGGATGCAACGCGGGAGCGGGCGGAAGAGCAAGATCCTTCTGGAGGCGGACTAACGTGCTTTGGAAGCACTACGTGTTTCGACGTGGTCGTCGTGTCCACGACCTGTGGGAATCACTTTTCGAAAACCGGACTGCCCAGATTCTCTACATAGCCGGGAGAGGGTTCGATGTGCGGGCCCAGACGGTGCTAAGAGCTTTCGTAGATAACTTGCAACAATCGCGCCGCCGCGTTTCGTCGGCAACGCTTCTTCTCATTGATTTCGCAGGATACGAGTTGTCTGAAGATCTGCGGTCAGAGACTGAGGAAAACGGAAAGCTCTTGACCGCAATGTTCGCCGAACTTGGCTCTGCCAAGCATGTTACGTTTGGCGTATCGGCAAACGGCGACGACGATCCAAGCGCCACGACTAAGCTGAGGACCGGCACCGAGCAGGTAGTTTCCTATATCGACAGCCAGACCGATATCCTTCTTGACGTAAGTTCCATGCCTCGGGTTGTGTATATAGCCCTACTGACGAACATACTACAAAAGCTCGTAGCGGACCGAGGGGCCAGCAACCCGCTCTCTTGTGACGGGGTCAACTTTCAAGTGCTGGTCGCAGAAGACGCAACGCTTGACGCCGCCATACGTTCGGAGGACCCGAGCAACGACCTCGTTGTGATACCTGGATTCTCAGCCGCCTTACACGCCGAGAGTGTCCAAGATTGGCCGCTTGTTTGGTTCCCAGTTCTTGGAGAAAATAAGCTCGGACAATTACAGAAGGTCATGGACACGGCGATTCCGCGGAGTGCGGAGATTTGTCCCGTACTTCCTCATCCGTCCCAAGATCTCCGACGAGCCGAGAGGCTATTGATCGAATACCGACACGCCTTGATCGACGCGCGAGGAACGCCGACAGCGAATATTCTCTTGGCTCACGAATCGAACCCATTTGAAGCTTACCGGCAGCTGCTCAAAGCGATGAATCGCTACCAGAATAGCATGCGTATGATGGGGGGGTGTCGACTCGTGGTGACGCCTTTGGCGAGCAAGCTAATCACTTTGGGAATTAGTCTGGCTTGCTACGAGATGAGAACAGAGGATTTGACGACTGGCTACGGCGTAGCTATTCCGTATGCGGAGCCCACTCGATACAACGTCCGGGTCCCGGCACTCAGGGAGTCGAGGTCGGAGATTTGCGCCATGCTCCTCACGGGTGAAGCATACGAACAACCCGACTAGCCAGCCATTGCCGGTCACCGTCTCGAGGACGAGAGCACGCGGCGATGCACCCCAGGCTACGGTGATCAGCCGAAGGCAAGCCGGCACCGCGCAGGTGAGATCGGAAACTGCGGTTTTCGGGGAGAAGCCTCCTCTCATCCGTGCGTATCGGACTGGCCGCTGGCCATTAGAATCATCGCGTGGCCAGTGACAAGTACTCTGGCGGCGGCGTTCTAAGAATTTTCGTCGGCGATGAGGCCCCCGTCGAAGCGAACGATGACCCGACAGTGGCCGTTGGTGTGGAGTTCAATTGTGGTACAGTGTGTTGGCATGAAGCGAGATCCTTGGGAATTTCGTAAGTGACTGATAAGAAACTCCTTACCATGGATTCACGCCTCAGATCTGCCCCCGTGGTGAGATTTCCGGGCTAGCGTTTGCCGCCCCAGTAGTTTGGAGCGGAAAGCCATCAGTTCCTAACTGCGGACGATGCTAGGCCACGGCACCGGACGAAGACTAGCGCCATGAAAGCCACCGAAGCCAAGTTTCTAGACTTCCTCAAGAAGTCACCACAGTTCGTCATCCCGATCTATCAGCGTACGTACTCATGGTCCGAGCGTGAATGTCGCCAGCTTTGGGATGACATCATCCGCACCGGCAGTAACGATGCCATCTCGGCCCATTTTGTCGGTTCCATCGTCTACATCGAGAAGGGCCTGTACCAAGTATCCAGTCAGTCACCTCTACTCGTGATCGATGGCCAGCAGAGACTGACCACAGTCACTTTGATTCTCGAAGCCTTAGCGCGACAACTGGGAGATAACGAGCCCGTTGACGGCTTCTCGGCCAAGAAAGTGCGCAGCTACTACCTGCTGAACCCGTTGGAGGAGGGAGCGCGGGGATTCAAGCTGCTGCTCACACAGACCGACAAGGCGAGCCTGCTGGCCTTGGTTCAACAGAAGGCGCAACCGACCGACCAATCCCTGCGCGTCACTGAGAACTTCGCCTTCTTCGAGAAGCAGGTAAAGAACCTTGGCGCCGACCTCCCCGCGCTCTGCCACGGCCTTGCGAAGCTGGTCGTGGTCGACATTGCGCTCAGTCGCGATCAGGACAATCCTCAGCTCATCTTTGAGAGCATGAACTCGACCGGCCGCGCACTGAGCCAGGCCGACCTGATCCGAAATTTCATTCTGATGGGACTGGAGCCCACTCACCAGACCCGGCTGTATGAGGATCATTGGCGGCCGATGGAAGTGGGGTTCGGTCAAGAGGGGTACGGGTCACATTTCGACAGCTTCATGCGGCACTACCTCACCCTTAAGACGGGAGAGATACCGAACGTTCGAGCGGTATACGAAGCGTTCAAGTCTCATGCGCGAACGCCGGGCATAGCCGCTGCCGGCGTAGATGCGCTGGTTGACGATATTCGCACCTTCGCGGGCTATTACTGCGCGATGGCACTGGGGAAAGAAAGCGACAAGAAGCTCGCTGAGGCCTTTCGTGACCTAAGAGAGCTGAAGGTGGACGTCGCCTATCCGTTCTTGCTTGAGCTCTATGACGATCTTTCCACCGGAAAGCTCGAGAGTGCCGACTTCGAGGCTGCCGTCCGGTTGGTCGAGGCGTACGTTTTTCGACGTGCGGTATGTGCAATTCCTACAAACTCCCTGAACAAGACTTTCGCCACGTTCGGGCGTGCGCTACGGAAAGACAGGTACCTTGAGAGTGTCCAGGCTCACTTACTAACACTCCCTTCCTATCGGCGATTCCCGGGCGACGAGGAGTTCAAGCGCGAGCTCGTCGTGCGCGATCTCTACAACTTTCCTCGTCGAAGCTACTGGCTGCGTCGACTCGAAAACCATCGCCGCAAGGAGCGTGTTCCGGTCGACGAATACACGATCGAGCATATTCTTCCGCAAAACGAGAATCTGTCCGCGAAGTGGCGGGCCGAGCTCGGTCCCGAGTGGCATCGCGTTCAGGAGAGCTGGTTACACACGCTCGGCAATCTCACGCTCACTGGCTACAACCCAGAATTGAGTGACCGACCGTTTCCAGAAAAGCGTGACATGCAAGGGGGATTCGGGGAGAGCCCGCTAAAGCTTAACGAGGGTCTGCGCGGACTCGATAAGTGGGATGAAGCGGCTATCAAGAACCGCGCTGAACGCCTTGCCGGGGTGGCCACGGATGTATGGGAGGTGCCTTCGGTGCAAGCCGAGGTACTCGAGTTGTACCGTACCCACGGCGAGAAAGCGGCGGACTACACGATCGATGACCATCCGCAACTCGCGATCGGTTCGCCCATGCGCGACCTATTTGAGATCTTCCGAAAGGACGTTCTGGCCCTCGACCAGTGCATCTCGGAGGAGTTTCTCAAGGTCTATGTCGCCTACAAGGCGGAGACCAACTTCGTAGACATAGTGCCCCAGAAACGCCGTCTCATCCTGTCGCTCAATATGGAGTTTCACGAGCTTCATGATCCGAAGGGTCTGGCTAAGGATGTTACCAGCCTTGGTCGTTGGGGAAACGGAGATGTAGAAGTGGGCTTTAGGAAGCCGGAGGAGATGCCGTATGTGATGGGGCTGGTCCGGCAAGCGCT
>JAPPDQ010000581.1 GCA_028875495.1 Chloroflexota bacterium | reverse complement strand
GTCAAGCATTATCGATGAGTCCGCTGGCCTCTTGGGAGACATTGAGGCGACAGAAGCTACTCTATTGAAGTTCCGAAGACATGGACGTGAGGCGTTCGAGCGCGGTGACGGCGAGAAGCCGCCTGAACGATATATTACGTCAGTCGAGTACCCCTTGCTCGCGGAACTTTGGGACAACGACGCCGACTCCGTTTACGATGAATTGTAGCCCCGGGTCCGTTGTCCTCGTAAGGATAATGTTCTCTGACGGGCTCGGAAGCAAGGCCCGTCCCGCCGTTGTCTTGAGCAGCCACCCGTATCACTCTGCCCGCCAGGATGCCGTAATTGTCGCCCTGACATCACAGCTTGATCGAATGTACTTTGGTGACTGTGAGATCAGAGACTGGAAAATTGCCGGACTAAAGCGTCCATCTATTGCCAAGGGATTCATTTCCACCATCAAGCGGACCACGATATCCCACCAGTTGGGGGTTCTGGGAGAGGAAGACTACAATCGCGTGAAGGACTCTGTCAGGTCCATTCTTGCCCTGTAGCGTATCGCGAGACACAAGAAGTATTGCACTTCACGGCTCCCAATCTACACCCTGCCGTGAACGACCCACTCCCCGATTTGACACCGCAAGAACACACGTCCTATTCTTGATTAGTAACCAGTCCTGACTCGCGTCCAGCGGGTCAGGCGCACAATCGAATACACCAGAGATGCCGGAGCGCGTCCCAGTTTGGAAAGAGTTGGGGCGCGCTTTGATGTTTAACGAACGGACGATGACGAACGGTTCCGAGATCGCGACTGTGGGTCGAGAGCTGTCGGCGGGTATCGAGACGGCATCGGGGCTGTGGGTGCCGGAGGGGTCGGCGGTGGAGATGCCGTACGTGGCGGGGCCGGAGGCGGACACGGGCAAGAGCGTGGTCGTACACCGGTTCCGGTTCCACGACCCGCGCACGGGGCGCAGCCAGGTATGCCACGTTCCCGCCCATCCCGACGCCTCTCCGTCGGAGATCGAGGACATGGCGGCGGAGGCTTTCGAGAGTTTTTTGACCGACGTGCGCGGGTTGGGGCCACTTCACCAGCCTACCTCGGAGCAGCGCAAGGAGATCGGCGCGTCCATCCGGGAGTTCCGGGAGTACGCGGCCAAGCGCCGCCGGAGCGCGATGAACAGGATCTATTTCTAGGACGTAAGAGCCGTTCGTGGTGAGCTTGTCGAACCATGAACGACCCTTCGACAAGCTCAGGGTGAACGGACTGACTTGAAGCGACCTGCAACCATCGAGAAAGGATATCGAACATGACAGGCACTCAAGGACGGACACGCGAGCAGCTCCGAAGGAGCATCGGGCGGAACCTGATCGGGCACCGCCTCATTGTATCCACGGCCACTGCGGCAGGGGATGAGACGAGTCTCATCGACGACACCCTGCTCGGCGGGGACGACAACTACAACGGCTGGTGGACCGTCTTGAAAGCGGGCGAGATTCGCCGAGTCTCCGACTACGACGCAGCAGACGCTCAACTGAACTGGACACGGCCGTTACCGGAAGCAACCGCCGCCACCGACTCCTACGAGCTGTGGCCCTCGGAGTACCCGCCGGAGGTCATACATGACTACATCAACCAGGCCATCGGCGAGGCGGCGGGCCATATCTACCAGCCGGTCGAGGACGAGTCGCTGCAGGCGGGAGGCGGTATCACGCGGTTCGCGGTACCGGAAGGGATCGACGCAATCTGGAAGGTGCAAGTCAGGGTATCTACTTCGTCTCCGTCCCCTGCGGCTGCGAACTCCGCTGTTTGGCAGAAGGTGCCATCGCACCTGTGGGGAATCGACAGAGGGGTCCGGGTGCTGACTCTCACCGAGGGGGGCAGGCGGCTGGCGGGCAACTCGCCTCTCAAGCTCGTTGGGGGCAGGGAATCGTCGCCGCTGTCGACCGACGCCTCGACGACCGTTGTGCCGGACGAGTTCGTCATCGCGCGGTCGACAGCCCTGGCGCTGCTCGCATCGCCCGACCTGTCGGAGTCCGGCAGGGCGGCGTGCGAGAAGTGGGACACCCGGACACGGGAAGCTCGTGCCGCGTTCCCCCTGCTGACGAACATGCGAAGGGTCGGATAGCTAGACATTACGGCCCCCACCCGCCTGACGGACATGGGGTCACGAACCGGAGATTGAGAATGACGGAAAACGTAGTCAATCAACAAGAGATATCGCTGGACGGCAAGCGGTATCGGATCGCGCCGAGGCGCGGGGCAAGCGTGCGGTCGTTCATCGCGTCACGGTATCCGGGCAAGCTGGTGCTGGGCGACGTCGGGTCGGACTCCGATCCGAGACGCAGCGTCGTCAAGTGGACGGACCAACGCGGCGGGCTGGGAGTGTACAAGCTCGACGCGCGAGACCCGGAGCTCGACCGCTGCTCGTATACGTCGTGTGACGTGCGGTACAAAGGGGGCATCACGCTGCCTCCCCTCTCACGCTACACCACGGGGGCAGAACTGTCGGGAAACATCACGGCCATCGGGGAACTGAACGACGAATACGGCGACAGCGAGATCTATGCGGCGTGGGGCGGTGGGACGGACGTCCGCAAATACGACGGCAGGACCGACTCGTGGGGAGAGTCGCTGCACACGCTGCCAGGCGCGGCCACGGACGCTGTCACGATATCGCACCGATCTGCAAGCGGCCATTCGCAGTACCTCGTCTTCGCCCACGGGGACGAGGGGATCACCTACACCTCGGACGGGACGACCTTCCGCAAGAACGTCAAACCCGCGAAGTTCCTTGCGTACTGGAACGACCGCCTGTGGGGGATAGACGACGACGGGAGACTATGGCAGGGGCCAGCGGGACCGCTCAGGACGAGCAGATACTCGTGCATCAACGATGCCGCGCTGCCGCTGCCGCCGGCGTATGTCACGTCGCTGTTCGTGGGGCCGGACCGTTCGGGCAGGCCGATCCTCTACGCGGGAACGAAGGTTGGTCTGTACGCTCACGACGACGCGAACAACCGCTTCGTCGAGACGCCCGCGAGGTGGCCGAAGCACGACATCGGCGGATCGGGCGCGACGGCCTGGAGGGGCGTCATCTACGTGCCGGTCGGCCGGCACGTCTACGCCTACTCGCCGGGGCGTCGGTCGTTCGACTTCGCATTTCCACGTCGGGGCGAGGACGGCCTGTTCACGACGGCCGGCGCCAAGGGCGGCATCATCAAGCTCCTGCCGACCCATCTCGACCTCGCGGTGGTGATGGACGGCCTCGACGCGCTCTTCACGCCGGCGGACATCTTTCTCTGGGACGGCGTCGGCGCATCTCACGCGCACACGGCTCTTTCGTGGATGTCGATTACGGCGGCGCACGTCTCCAACGCCTACGGGAAGTACCGCCTGTGGTGGGCGACCGATGACGGGCTGTTCGGAGACCTGCCGAACGTCGGCTACACGGAGCTTCGCGAAACGCTGACCAACTCGCGATTCGGGCCCGCGGCGTCCTACGCCCCCGGCTACCCGGACACAAACGGTCTGCTCCGAGCGTCGCATACCTATCCGTGGTTCGACGCGGGCCAGCCGGAGGTCACCAAGACGGCGCTGCGACTCCGGGTGGAGACGCAGGACTGCACGGAGACTGAGGTGATCGAGGTGTACGCGGCGGTCGATTACGACGGCGGGTCTTCCAAACTCGTCGGGCGGATTACCACCGGCGGCACGACGACGTTCAACCTGCCGGACGAGGACACGCCGAACGGGACCGACTTCAAGGCCTTCCAGATCACCTGCAGGCTTAGGAGAGGGCCGGACGTGTCGAAGACGCCCGTCCTCGTCTCGATGGCGCTGGAGTACCGCAAGAAGATCCCGACGAAGTACGGTTTCACCTTCGACGTGGCGCTGAACCAGGAGCACGGCGGGCGCACGCCGAAGGACATGCGCTCCGACCTAGCGACGGCCATAGAGAGCACGAACCTCGTGGAGTTCACGTTCCGGGACGACGCGGGCACGACGCGAACGCACTACGTGGACGTGGTCAGCGTGTCGGGCGGCGAGGAGACAGGCCTGGACGAGCGGGGCACGAGCAGGGTGACGGTGGAGGAGATATAGCTATGAGACTGATACACGGACAGGAATCGGTGACGGCGGGCACGCCCGCCCAGCTCACGAGCGAGCCGTTGAGAGCGGTGAAGCTCTGGGTAAAGCACGCCGATGAGGCCGAAGGCGTCGCGCTCCTTTCGGGCGCGACGGGGAGCGACTCCGGCGTGGAGATCGGCGCGGGACTCGCGGAGTTCGACTTCACGACGGCGGGCAGGGGCAGCATCGACGCCTCCACGCTCTATGTGGACGTATCGGACGACACGCAGACGGTTACGTGGACGATGATGGTGGCATGACATGACTACAAACGACAAAGCGGATCGGGGCGTTCTCTACTGGGCCATAGGCATCCTCATCACGGTCAACCTCGGCCTGATGGGGTGGTCGGTCGCGGTGCTGGACGGCAAGGCGGACGACGACGCGGTGGCGCGCATCGAGCGGCAGGCGGAGGAGATCGACCGGCGCGACCGGGACTACCTCGTGCGCTCGCAAATCGAGGACCTCGTGCGGAACGGGTCACCGTACGTGAGCGACAAGCCGAAGATCGAAGACCAGCTCAACAAGCTGGAAGCCAGCGTCGCGAGCAACGAGGGGGACATCCGCGCCACGACGCGCTCGCTGGTGCGTATCGAGACGCAGGTGGCCCAGATACGGGAGACGCTGCAAAAGCTGGACGGCAAACTCGACGAGATAACCGAGGCGCTGGCCCGCACCGGGGCGCTGGCAAGAAGGGAGTGAGGGGGAGAGGGTACAATGGATGTTTCGCGACACAGGCCGTATCATCGAGAAGCGGGACAAGAATTAATGAAGGCCTCGCTCCCCTTCACTCGGTGGATGCGCGATTACGTGGACAGGCCGGGCCGGCCCAGGGTTATCGGGCACCAAGTTGACACATCAAGAAGTCTTTGCCAAACAAGAAGATTATGTCTTCTTTCAGAGTATCCGGAATAGGAAGATATTCTGCCACCTCTCCGAGCCTCCGGAGTCGACCGAGAAGCTCGTCATCATGTGTCACGGATTCAAGGGCGATTCAACCGGTCCTGCCCGAGGCTTCGTCAACTTCTCCAGGCTGTTGGTCCAGCACGGCTATTCGGTGCTTAGGTTTGATCAGCCCAATTGCGGCAACTCAGACGGGCCGTTTCTGGACGTTTCGTTCAACGAGTGGGTGGACACCATCGTTGCGTTAGTGGACAAGTACACGGAGGCAGGATACAGGATCTCCCTCCTGGGAGAGAGTATGGGGGCTTCCGCCGCGATAGTCGCCACCAGTAAAGATCGTATTCACGGAAGAGTGTCTGCTTTACTACTCTGGTCCCCCGACCCAGTCAGGAGCTTTAATGGTGATCCGACCACTGTCTACGAAGAGAGGGGGCGAAAGTACCGTGGACGGTTCTGGCAGGAGGCGAAAGAGGCAGACGTTACCGGTTCCCTGCAGACGTTTGAGGGTGGCATACACCTGGTGCATGGGAAGCATGACGATGTAGTCGGCCGGGACATGCATGGCTTGGTTGAAGAGGTGCGAGAGATGGGAGGCACAATCCTTACGCTAGATGGAGAAGGGCATAGCAATTGGCATGAGGACACAGCCCTCATGGTCTTCGCGCAGGAGACTGAGAAGCTAGAGGTATGGATGTCCTAATGTTCCGACCGCACCTCGCATGGAAGCCTACCAATGAACAAAGACAAAATCATACGCACGAATCCAAAGCTGGACGGCAAGCTCGACGAGATCACCGAGTCGCTGGCGCGGCGGGAGTGAATAACCCCAGCCCGCTCGTGGTGAGCCTGTCGAACCATGAACGGGGTGCGCTTCGACAAGCTCAGCGCGAACGGCGTTATCGCCTGCCAATCCCTCAAAATTCCCCTGCCCCGTCGCTATCCTAATGGCAAAGGATGCGTTATATAGTGTAGCATCGGCGCGCCGAGGCTAATCGACGTGCCCTTGGCAGCTTCTGACACGGGAAGCCGACCATGCCCGACCGCAACGATGCTCCGTCCAAGGAAGAAGTAGAGGACCTGGTACGACGAGCGCAGCAGGGACATAGTGAGGCGTTTGCGGGCCTGTATGAGGCCTACTACGACAAGATCTATCGCTACGTGATGTTCAAGACCGGCGACACCCTCGAGGCGGAGGACCTGACCGAAGAAGTATTCCTGAGGATGTTGGAGTCGATAGGCTCCTTCAAGTGGCAGGGTTACCCTTTCACGTCGTGGCTCTTTCGAATCGCGCACAACCTGGTTATCGACTACTACAGGAAGGCTGGAAGGCAGAAGAAGACCTCGCTCGACGACGCGATGCGAGTGGTTGGATCGGACGGCGTGGACGTTGACAGGAAACTAGACATCGAGCTGTCGATCAAGGAGGTCAAGGACGCGATGGGCGGTCTGACGCAGCTGCAGCAGGAGGTCCTCTCCCTGCGGTTCGCGGGCGGGCTGTCGGTCGCGGAGACGGCCGAGGCGATGGGCAAGAAAGAGAACGCGGTCAAGGCGCTGCAGCACGCGGCGATCAAGAAGCTCAGGACTCTCCTTGGCCCGGCGATGGAACAGGGCCTGATAAGCCAAGGCGGTGCATAGGATGAGCACAACCGTTGATGACGTACTGAACGAATGCATCGAGCGCCTCGCGGCGGGCGAGACGGTCGAGCAGTGCCTGGCAAGCTACCCCGACTACGCGGCCGAGCTGGAGCCGATGCTGCGCACCTCGGCCTCGACGATGAACGTCGCGCAGACGATCTCGTACCGCGAGGAGGCCAAGCAGCGAAGCCGCTACCAGTTCATGGCGGCGGTGGATGACAGGAAGCGTGAAGCCAACCGGGGCTGGCTTGGTCGCGCCATCGGACCGTCCGGCTGGCGAGCGAAGCTCGTGCGGACGGTCGCGGTTGCCCTCGGCATCGTCGTGCTGGGAACGGGCACGGCATACGGCGCGACCGTCGCGTCGGAGGACAGTGTGCCGGGCGATCCGCTCTACGCCGTCAAGACCCTCAAGGAGGACATCTCCCTGAGGATGCCGAAGTCCGACCTCGCGCGGGCGAAGGAGCACGCGCACCTGGCAACCGTCCGCACCGAGGAGGTCGGCTCCCTCATCGACCGTGGCAGGATGGAGCAGGCAAACCAGCATGTCGTGCGCGTCACGTACCACCTGAACTCGTGCGCGGAGCTTGTCGGAGTCACGATCACAGCCCACGCGAACCCCCTCGAAATGCCGGCAGGTACGACGCCGGAGGGCCGAGAGCAGCGGATAGCCGAGCTCGTCGCGTACTATGAGGGCAAGGCGCAGCAGGTGCGAAACCGCTTTGATCGGCAAATGCGCCGCCTGCCTCCGCACCGGCAGTGGGAGGCCTTCCTGATGATGCAGCAGTGGGAGCTGAGGCACCGCATGTTCATGCAGGCCCTGCTGAACGAAGGCCCATCGGGCTGGACGGTAGGCATCGACCCAAGAACCGGGCCGCCGCAGTAGCGTCGGACTGCGCCTGGCCGGATTGTGCCTCTCGCGCCCTCATAGGGCGTCCCAAGGAAGTCCGTTAATCCCCTGAGCTTGTCGAAGGGGTCGAAGAACCGTCCATGGCTCGGCACACCATTTCTGTGACAGGCGTCGGATGCTCCGTCATCGCAGCCCAGTAGGTCTTTGCTAGACTATGTGGACGAGAGCCTACATCCCCGGAGTGGAAATGATCGAGACAAACGAAGTCGAAGCGCGTGTAGCGGCCTCCCTCAAAGTGGTTGGCGTCCCATACGAGGTGATCGCCTGCGATCCGGAGTTCGCCGACACGGCCGTCTTCTGCGAAAGGTATGGGTACCGGCTGGAGGACAGCGGGAATACGATCGTTGTAGCCTCGAAACGAGGTGAGAAGAAGTACAGCGCCTGCGTCGTCCGGGGATCCGACCGGCTTGACGTGAACAGGACGGTCCGCAAGCTGATGGGCGTGCCGCGCGCCTCCTTCGCCTCGGCGGCGGAGGTCATCGAACTGACAGGAATGATGATCGGGGGGGTCACGCCATTCGCCCTCCCGGATGACCTGCCGGTCTACGTCGACCGCAGGGTGATGGATCTCGAAAGCGTGATCGTCGGCTCCGGCAGCCGGTCGTCGAAGATACTGGTGTCGCCCGAAGCGCTCGCAGGGCTGCCGGCGGCGGAGGTGGTCGAGGGGCTATCGAAGTAGGGGGCGGGGCGGGCTAAGGGGTTCTGCGTTCAGACAATACAAGCCCGCTGCCGATGTTCTAACAACGACCGTTGGGTGCTCGGCGAACTCAGATTCTGGAACTGCGTTTAAGGGTGTGGCGCTCGTATTAGGCGCAAACTGGGGATATCATCAAAGTCGCCGTCGTCCGAAGCGAGTGGACAGGCGAGGCGTAATGCGGTGGCGGCGATCCAGGCATCAGCGGTGTTCAGCCTACGCGCAACTCTCTCCCGTTCAACCCGCAAATTGGCGGAAATATCCGCCGTTTCCACGTCCGGCCATACCACTTCGTACTGCTCCAGGTGGAGCGCAAGCTTGTTTTTCTGGCGCGGGCCCCATCCTGCCTTGTACGCGCCGTACCATAATTCCTCAACCGTCTGAAAGGATACTACCGCGCGCTGGCCGGTCAAGTGGGGCAAGTAGAAGCCGCTGCGCGGATCCCCCTTGAACACAAGCGAAACGACGCTCGTATCTAGCACAATCACCCTGACCGCTCCCGCTGCACATCACGCCCTTCACGGATGCCACGAATAAACTCGTCCACGTCGAAGGGTTCACTAGTAGTAACTACCGTTTCAGGATTGAAGACTTTGGGGTTTGGGTCGTTAAGGAACGTCTCGACATCAAATGCATCACTCCACGAACCAGTGGCGTTGATCTGTTGAACTTCGACCGTTGTCCACCTATCACTATCGTTGAACCTTCCCCTCCCTCTCACTTCCACACGCTGTGTGGCCAGCCTAAGCATGTCCTGATTGAATTCCTCTGAAAATCTCAATTGCACGTATTCGCCTGAGTAGTCGTGTAGCTGGGCCGTGCCCTTGTCCCAATTGACCTCATACAACCATCCTTGGAGTAAGGCCTCGGTTAGGCCGCTAGTCTTGCGGGCGGTAGAGGGCCTGCGTGGGATTTCCACCCGGTGGGGGTTGTCCCTGCTACCAAAGGAGAGTCGCACACCGTTCGAAAGCTTCGACGCTGTCGAACGTAGCGTGTCTTCTACATCCTTTGGCAGAGTGGAAGCTTGCGTGCCATCCCACTCTTGCAACGTTTCTATTGCACGGCTGCCGAAATCCTCCAAATATGGCTGATCGTCCGTAGGAGCTTCCACCTCGAGGTCAGCAATTAGGGAGCCGGGCCGGACATCTACCAGACGCAGGGTGCTCTGTTCACGTATCCACTTAGGAGGTTGGCCAGGTCCTTTCTCACGGTCTCCCAAGTGCTGCACCATGAGCCGGACGGCGTCTTGAATGCCCGTGAGGGCAGTGACGATCTCAGGCACAAGGCCGCCAGGCCGCGAATCATCAGGATCTGATAGAGCAAATGTGAGTCTTTGCACCGTCATGACCTCCTCCCGACGCTAGTGCGCTTCCATGGTGCTGCAGGAGGTACAGTATAGCATCCGCGCTTTTGCAATTCTTCGGCCCAGTCCTGTAGACTGGACTGAAAAGAACACATGCACTAAATGCGGCACGGATCATTGCGGCCAACGGAGACCGCCCGCTCCGGAGAAGGGGATGTCATGATACGTCAGGAAATGTCAGGTCAGAACGTACCCCCGCCCCGATAGTCTCGTTTCCGGCTGTGGGGCTCCACTTGGAGGACGAAGAATCACCCATGGCGAGTCTTCCCGAAGGCCGCCGAGGCCGGTGTAACTTGACAATAACGAGAAATGTGGCACAATATGGCAGAATATGGCACACTTTTCGCTTGTTTCCCGGCCCCTTAGGTCCCCCATCGACTGTCCACTGAGCGCCGCGGCACACCCCATCCAACCTCCCGCACACTGCCTCTGACCCTCTCCCCCGAATACTGAAAAGAATTTCCCGAAAAATGGGACTCAGAAAACCTTGATTGCCCTACGGATGGGCGTATACTGGATTGTGAGGGTGTTGAATTCGAGCGACTTTATAGGGGGTCTATGCCCCCTCTCTGTTTGTCTCCCCTCGTAGATTGATGAAGGGTCCTGCCGGGGGCATAAGCCCGGCCTGATGAGACTATTCGTACGAATCCTCCGGTTCCCATGGAACCACAAGCGGCGCCTCTTCGCCGCATACCTGTTCACAGCAGGCGCTACCGCCGCATACGTGTTCCTCCCCGAGCTCTTCGGTAACACGGTCGATCTCGTCAAGGACAGGATCGAGGCGGGCGGAGTGGCCGACTCCACGATACTCGGCATCAGTTTGCTCATCCTCGCGCTCGGCATAGTGCGCGGCATCTTCTCGTTCGGGCAGATGTACATGGGCGAGTCGCTGGGACAGCATGTCGTCTACGACCTGCGCAACATGTTCTACGACCGCGTCCAGCGCCTCGGCTTCAGCTTCCACGACAGCCAGCACACAGGCGGCCTGATGTCCAAGGCGATCACCGACGTGGAGGCGATCAGGATGTTCGTCAACCTCGTCGTGGTGCGCACGCCCTACTTCATGGTGCTGTTCGTCGTAGTCGTCTTCCTGATGATGCGGATCGATTGGCAGCTTACATTGCTCAGCCTCGCGCTCCTGCCCGTCGCCATGACCGTGGCCAGCCTGATACGGATGCGGATGCGCAACGCCTGGCTCGAAGCCCAGGAGAAGTTCGCTGTCCTGAACACGACGCTGCAGGAGAACCTCACCGGCGCGCGGGTGGTCAAAGCGTTCGCCTCCTCCGACTACGAGGAGGAGAAGTTCCGGGTACGCAACGAGGCCGTCGCCGACGACATGTACAAGGCGATGAGGCTGAACGCGTTCAACGGCTCGTTCGTGCTGTTCATCTTCCTGCTGACGCTCGGCATCGTGCTGCTGTTCGGCGGGCTCGGCGTCATCGACGGGCGCATGACGCTCGGCGAGTTCACCAAGTTCGTCCTTTATCTGCAGATCCTCGCCCAGCCGTTCCGCATGGCGGGCACGATCGTCAACAACCTCGCGCGGGCAATGTCCGCCGCGACGCGCATCTTCGAGGTGCTCGATACCAAGTCGGCGGTGCAGGACCGTCCCAACGCTACCGACATGGGACACGCTCGCGGCGACGTTCGGTTCGAGAAGGTCAGCTTCGGGTACCGCAGGGACGCCCTCGTCCTGCACGACTTCAATCTCGACGTTCCCGCGGGGCGCGTCGTCGCCCTCCTCGGAGCGCCCGGAAGCGGCAAGAGCACCCTCGCCAGCCTGATTCCGCGCTTCTACGACGTGACGAAGGGCTCGGTCACCATCGACGGCACTGATGTCCGGGACGTGACGCTGGAGTCGCTCCGCCGGAATATCGGCGTGGTGCAGCAGGACGTGTTCCTGTTCACCGACACGATAGCCGCCAACATTGCCTACGGACGCCCCGACGCCAGCATGGACGAGATCGTCCGGGCCGCGAAGATCGCGCAGCTTCACGAGCACGTCGTGGGCCTGCCGGATGGCTACGAGACGGTGCTCGGCGAGCGCGGAGTATCGCTCTCCGGCGGCCAGCGACAGCGCCTGTCGATTGCGCGGGCGATCCTCCTCGATCCGCCGATACTGGTGCTCGACGACTCGACCTCGAGCGTCGAAGCGCGCACCGAGAACGAGATACGCAAGGCCATGGCCTCGGTGATGGAAGGCCGGACGACCTTCA
>JAPPDQ010000025.1 GCA_028875495.1 Chloroflexota bacterium | reverse complement strand
CGCCTTCAACGACTGGAACGTGATGCCCGAGCACAGCTACCGCATCACCGAGGCCCTCAAACGCCGCGGCGTCCCCATCCAGATCTACTATCATCAGGGCGGCCACGGCGGTCCCCCACCCCTCGAAATGATGAACCGCTGGTTCACCCGCTACGTCCTGGGCGTCGAAAACGGCGTCGAGAACGACCCGCGCGCGTGGATCGTCCGCGAGGCCGACGACCGCCAGCAGCCCACCCCCTACCCGGACTATCCGCACCCCGAGGCCGAGGGCGTCCCCCTGCACCCCACGGGCGACGGCAACTGGACCGGGACCCTCTCCCTCAACGCCGGCGACGCGGACGGAACCGGCGGCATTGTGGACAATTTTGCTTTTGAGGGCGGCCAACTCGCCGCGGCGGAATGGTCGAACCACCGGCTTCTATATGCGACACCGTCGCTCCAGCAGGATGTTCACCTCTCGGGCGCGGCCACGGTGCGCGTGCGCGTGGCCTCCGATGCAGCCGCGGCAAACCTGACCGTCTGGCTCGTCTCGCTCCCCTGGACCGATAGCGACGACATCAACGACAACATCATCACCAAGGGCTGGGCCGACCCGGGCAACGCGGACGCGGCGGACATTGCGAGTCCTCGGTCCGGTGCGGACCTGACGCCCGGCGAGTTCGTCGAGCTGGAGTTTGCGCTGCAACCGGATGACCAGGTGATTCCGGCAGGGGCGCGGATCGGGCTGATGGTGTTCTCGAGTGACAAGTACTTCACGGTGCACCCGGATCCGGGAACGATGCTGACGGTGGATCTGCGCGGGACGAGTGTCGAGTTGCCGGTGGTGGGGGGTGTTGAGGCGCTGAGGAGGGCGTTTCGGCCGGTGAGTTGAGGGGGGCAGGCTTGCCGTCAGGAGCGACTTCCGTTCCCAGATCCTCTTCGGTCCAGTTAGATGAATTGATGAGCCTCCGTCACTCCGAGTTTGCTGCGGCGCCACGGTGCCATCACGCCGCCCTCAGCGACCGATGTGAACCCAGTGCTCACGTTATCAATCCACCTCAAGTTGGCGATTCGGTTCGCCTGGCAGCGTCCACAGTACGACCGCAACAAGCAAGAGAAGAAGGAGGAATGGCCGAGGTGGCGGGGCTGGCAGTAGACAGATTGTCCATGGGCAGGCGTTGCGAAGCAACTGCACTACGCCGAAGACGATGCTGAGAGCGCACAACACTCCGGCCACCACCACGAGCACGCGCGCCAACCGGATTCTCCAGTTGCGCGGACAGGTCTTGGACTGGTCGGCCTTATCCGTGTACGCTAGTTCGTTTCGCCTACTGAAGGCCCACCAGCCAAAGAGCCGTAGGGCAAACCAACCAAGCCAAGCTTGGTACCGCCATGCCCGCCGATCTCCAGAGAGGGCAATCCAGCGCCAGATTCGGTCCGACTGGCCCTTGGTGTACGTGTCGGGTACCATCACCCAGCAGCGGTACAGGTAGTCGTGGACCACCCCGGCAACGTCGACACGTGACCAGTGCACAAGCCAGCGGGTGCCCCACGGAAGCGAGCTGTAGTCCGTCACGAAGTCCCTCGGGATGTCTACGATGTCACTGCCGTCTACGTCCCTGCTGACATCCACGCGAAGGTCGCGCACTAGCTGCCGACGGCCATCCGGCAGCCGCTCTACGCGAAGAGCACCCGGGTGCGGTTGAACTCTCGTCGGCGTCATTTCCTGACTCGTCGGGACTGTCGATGCCGTTTAGTATGCTCGGGTGTCAGCCCGTCCTCACCGGAAGGAATGTTGCACCTCTGCCCCAATGCCTCCCTAGAGCTGCGACGCCACTCTCCGGGCCTCGACTGACGCTGTGGAAAGGCTCGCGCGACCAGTGACCGCCATCGTCGGTACGCTCTGCCACGACCACCATCCTTCATCGTCAGGTTCGTATCCACCGCATCCACCCCAGCGTATACACGCATCCCACTCGTCAGCGAGATCGACCAACTCGGTTTCCGCCCGTGCGAAGAATCACGACAGTGTCTGCCAGCGTTGTCGCTTCCAGCCCCAATGTGGTGTCCGCTTCGACTATCACCACGGTGACCGTATCAATTACCAAGTATCGGTCGGTGTCGTCAGTTATGAAGAACTCGACGCGCCGATTCAGTTCCCGGGCCGCATCGTTTCGCGCTGTGTCCTTCGGCTGACTCCTCCCACGTGAGACATACGCGAGCCGCCCAACATCAATCCCGTGATCGGAAAGGAAATCCCTCACCGCGAGCGCTCGTGCCCGACCCAAGCTGTAGTTCACCTCATCGCTTCCCCGGTCGTCCGTGTGTCCTTCAAGCCTAAGCCCCACACTCTCATTCCGACCAAGAACCGCGACCTTTGCGCGAAGTAGTTCACCATACTCCGCCCTGACAACCGCGCTATCGAATTCGAATAGGACGACATCCGTCAGGATCTCCCGGTCGTTGGCAGACAATCGTGTTTCCACGACCGACGTGTCCACGCGCATCACCGGATAGGCCGTGAGGACTGTGTCTGCCTGTGAGAGACCAGTGACCAACCACGGTTTCCACGGCCCAGCGACCAACACGCCCACTAGCCCCATTGCAACGACCCCACCGAGCCACGCCCTCTCCACTCTTACCAAGAGAATGAATGGAAAGGCTAGCACTACCATCGTCGCAACCACCACTGTTCGCACTCCACCACGACTTGTTGCCGCTTCGTCCAGCCATGTCGCCCCCAATAGCGGAGACACAAAATGAACGAATGACACCGCGAATACAGTCAATGCAAAGAGAGTCAAGAGGCGTTCAACCCGTGGTATAGCTCTCCAAATTGGCCGGGCTACCTGACCCCATACCGTCGCCTTTTCGGCGTTTTCGATCACATATCGCTCAAACTTCCCAATGTGCTTCTCGCCGACCTGGACAAGAACCTCACACAGGCTCAATACCATTGCGACTCCGACAAACATGGCACTGACCTTCTGCGCGTCGACTACCCCCTTCAAAGACGTATTGCCCAGCGGACCAACTTCCAGCGTGCTAAGCCCCAAGTAGACCACAACCGCGCACCCCAGGGAATAGTACATTGCGGTACTGTTCCGCAGGCGCAAGAATATCGTTCCCATGGGAATCGCCACAATTGCTAGGCATAGCGACCCAGGAGCGTTCAAAGCTTCGACTCTCCAACCCAAACCGGTCGCTATCGTTGTCGCAGCGATCCCAAGGAGCACCATCCATCCATTGGTACCAAGGATTGCTTCCAAGCTGACGTTCGTCTTAAGCTGTTGCTTCAGCGCAGCCCACTCCGTGGCCTTGTGCCGCTTATACTCGTTTTCCCTCGCACGAATGTAGCTCCTGTTGCGTTGTATCTCTGCATATCGGCTACGACTAAGGTATTGACCTGGCCAAGCCCGCAACCTCAGCCAAGCTATGCGCAGTCGACAGATGCGAATCCGAATGACATTCAACACCCGCCGTCGTCCAACAAGACCCCGTTCCCTACTTTCGACTCCTAGTTGTTCCCACGCGGTGTCGTCAATGGACCGCAATCGGTCGCTCGCTCGTATCCAGGTATCAAGTCTAGCACCAATCTCCGCCGCTTTCCTCCGCCTTGCGTCTACCTTTACGAAGACTAGTTTGGCCACAGCCGATACAATCAGAACAGGCAGCAACACCACGAGCAGCCACTCTACGGTTTCTGTCATCGGATTCACTCCCCACTGTGCCTCTGTGCGCGGAACAGGTCGATATCTACAACCGATTCTGCGACCAGGCCCCTGATTGCATTCAGTTCGTCTTGAAGGGTGCCAACCGCCGCAGTCGCCACCGGCTCCCCACGCTCTGATCCACGCTCCAGCTCAATGCAAAGGGATTCGTATCGGTCGAAGCTGGGCAGGAGGTTAGTCAACGCTTGTTGCAGGTCTCTAAACCCGACGCTCGCAGGCGAAGGCTCCTCGGTTCGGGGAGATCCAGGCCTGGGGAACACTCGATCAGCTGATACGAAGGCAACAGCGACCAACGCATACAGTAGCGGGCGTTCAGGAGAGACCCACTGGTTGGCAATGGTCATGTGTTTCGACACTACCGGACCCACAATCGCGCCGAGCGCGAAAAGCATCCCCAAGACTCGCACGCCAGGTCTGGGCAGAGGGGCATCGTGCTGCCCTGGCAGCGATCTGGAATCCTTGGGCATGGCAGCTTGCGTTATCAACT
Organism: Chloroflexota bacterium; assembly: GCA_028875495.1. GTDB lineage: Bacteria > Chloroflexota > Dehalococcoidia > Lucifugimonadales > VXLM01 > VXLM01. The sequence continues at coordinate 7,652 of JAPPDQ010000025.1, read as the reverse complement.
CAAGGAGCACGGCAAGTGCTACGAGAAGACCTAACAGGTCTGCGATCACCATGAGCACGACCGCCATTGGGCACCTTCCTTCTCTTTCCTATTGACGAGTGAATTGAGTCTCGTGCGTGCGAGCGATCTCAATCCGGATTGGGGCACGCTATTTCACTCACCGAGCCCTCACCCGATACCCTCCCATCTCGCGCCTCTCGAAACTCGTGGCGATGACGAGGTACTTGTCGACATTCGGCGCCCGAAACTTCTCCCGTGCGTGAGATCCCGCGCCGCCATCGTCGTCGGTCGCGATCTGCGTGCCGTCGTTCCGAGCACCCTGAGGTAGGCGTCCACGTCGTCCGACTCCATATCTATGACTACATGCTGCCGCGCTCGTGCGGTCTGCCGCGCTCGTGCGGTCGTGGCCCGCACGTCGTAGTGGGAACCGTCGTCCCCGACCGCGTCAAACGACCTGAGGCTGCCGTTGAGTATTCGTCCGGGTGCCAGCACACCCTCTGATACCACGAGGTGCCAGTAAGCCGCGCTGCTACCCAATGTCGCAGGCGAGATCCACTGGCCGGTGCCGGCTTCGTTCATCTCGGGGCACACGTCGCAGTCCCTGAACACCTCGCCGACCTGCTGCGCGGCAGAGGGCACCGCTGCCGATGCCGCTATGGTCAGGGACGCCAGCTTGAGCAGAGATCCGTTCATGCCTTCCTCCCAAATCGGAGCCGTTCGACGCACGGTTCGGTCGCGCACCCGTACCCAATAGCAATCTCCGACTCACCCCGCAAGCCTGCGATGACGGCGCTAAGGTGTTGACTGCCATCGAGTTACCACCACGATGACAGCTATTGTAGTCATATGGATTCGTTGTGCGCGCTATTGTCGGCATATGGGCCTCACGCGCGCTCAATCGCGTATCTGGCAACGAGCGCGCCACCAGCGCCAACGGGGACCACGGGGACCACTACGGAGGCCGTCACGCTGGCAAATGGGGGAATCCGTTCACGCCGTGATCCCCTACCCGGCCCCTTGATCGCAGTCGCTACCTGCCGATCGACCGACCCACCAGATCGCGGTCATTCACGCTCACGCCACTGCTGCGCATCGCATCGTACCACGACGACTGTACAATCCCGGAGATCCGGTCGAAGATGGGTTCGGCCGCTGCCCGGTCCAGCAGAAACCGTCCTGCCCCGGCCAGGATGTTCTCACGATTCGGCGAACGGCCGGCCGGACCGCAGATCATGGTGAAGTCGCCGCGCTTGCCTTCGGCCAACGGTGTTGGCGCAGGCGAAGAGGCGGGGGCGAGACGCCAGCCGGTGCCCTTCGCGACCATAATGGGATGACGCGGATCGTCCGTCAGATACGAGATGGCCGCGTTGAAGCACAGGCGCCCGAAGAGCTCGCGCAGATCCTCTCTGGGATGTGAACTCGCACGGCGAACCTGATCGGCCAACGTCAGGTATGACCAGTCATGCTCCGCAGTCGGCGTATCCCCCGTGCCGAGCAGGGTAAAGCCGCTGATCAGGCGGCTGCAGGCATAGCCATCGCCCACCCAGGCACGGTCGTAGCGTCGTACTAATAGGACATCTTCGCCGCGAACGATCTCGATTCGGCTGGGAACGACATCAAGGCCGCAGTTGCGTGCAAGCTGCAGTGTCGCGTGGCGGACCCGCGTCTGGTTCCATATCATGCCGTCCTGCGGGAACTTGGCTATCCAGAGTGTGCGGCCGTCCTCCACTATCACCCTGGGTGCGCTTGCTTCAGGCCTTCGACCTTCAGGCAGTGTATCCCACAGAGGCGCATCCAGTTGATCTCCCGGCCCAGCTGCGTCAAGTGCAGCCTTGATCCGGACCAGATCGCCAACGGCGTTGTAGCGGCGTTTGGGAGCAGGAGCCTCGAGTCCACGAGCGAAAGCGAGTGCACCTCCGTAGTCGGTCGTACTCCGGACCAGATACTCCGTGCCGTCCTGCCTCCCTTCCACGAGCCGGCCCCACGAAGAGGCCATGGCGTCTCGAATTGCGCCGAATAGACCGTCAACTCTTCCCTTGCGAACGCGCCCACTGAGTGTGAGGTGGACAGGGTCAAGTTCGACCGCGTCGGCCCGGCTCAGGTAACTGTGGCCGTAGATGAACTCTCCCATCGGCGGGTCGCCGGACATACGGAAGCGGCCTGCCACCACATACTCGCTCCGTCCGGGAAGAGCGACAAAGACAAACCGGTCATAGTCAGAAGTCATCGCGAAGCGGTTGGAGGCGTGGGGCCTGGCTCGGGAGGCGGGCCAGCTGTCGGGTCTTGCCCTCTTCGTCACGGTCCGGGTCGGCCAGGGAATCCGCGTCGCCAAGCAGACCCAGTGACCACAGAACACCGAAGTACGCGGCTCCTGACACGCCGGGCTTCCCATTCTCCACGTTGGTGACCGTGGAGCGGGAAGCGCCTATCCGATCGGCAATGTCCTGGATCCGCAACCGTCGCCGCAAGCGGGCGGTCCGGAGGTTGTTGCCAAAGCGCCGGAGGACATCCGAGACGTCGTCCGGTGGGCTATTGGTGATCGTGGCGCGAGGTGGGATGCGCCCGGGCTTCATGTGGGCTTCCTCCCTTTCGGGGGCTGGTGGTACCCACCGCGGTCGGTGGCGCGTTTCCACTCGGGTGCAATATATGTGGCGCCAGCATCTGGATACCAGATTGCACTTTTCCATGGCCCTGGAGCGCGTGTTGCCGATCTGCCGTCCATCCCATCGCAGTCGTCGCATATTGACCTTGGGGCCGTAGGGGGACCAGGAGATCGCTCGCCAATCCAGCCGAACCACCTTCAGCCCGTTACGCCGCAGGTCCTTCACCCCTGAAAGTGCAAGGAACTGCCCTGCTGTCGTGCTTGACCACCTGTGTTGAGTGCAATAAACTATACTTATAATACACTCTACGCATACTGAACTAATCATGCCAAACCGAAGCGCCATCACCCAGTCTCCCCCCGCCGCCGTCGCGCAGGCCCTCACGCGGCTGGGCCGCAACCTCCGCACCGCACGCCTGCGGCGACAGCTGCGCCTTCAGGATGTTGCCGACCGCCTCGGCGTTTCCCGGCTCACGATCGCCGATCTGGAAAAGGGCAAGCCCAGCGCCTCGGCCGCCGCGTACCTCGGGGCTCTATGGTCGCTCGGACTACTGAGCCAGGCGGACAACCTGGGTGACCCCGACCTCGACGAGGAGGGCAGGATTCTGGAGAGCGTCCGGCGACCGCAACAAGCCCGCCGTCGCCGCCGACGGCTCGACAATGACTTCTGAACGCGAGTGCTTCGTCTTCGTTGTCCTGCCCGGCGCGACCGACTTCGTGGTTGCCGGTCGCTTTCGCGTGTCCAGGACTCCGGATGGCGTTGCGTTGGGCGAGTTCGTGTACGGGCGCAGCTACCTGAGTCGCCCCGACGCGGTCGAGCTGGATCCGGTCGAATTGCGGCTCACGGAACGCTTGTACCAGACAACCCGGATGGGCGGCTTCTTCGGCGCAATCCGGGACTCCATGCCGGACTACTGGGGACGCCTGCTCATCGAACGATGCTTCGGGGCAGCCCGGCTCGAGGAGTTCGACTACCTGCTCGAAGGGCCGGATGACCGGGCAGGTGCGCTCGGGTTCGCCACGGACCTTGAACCGCCCCGCCCGCGGAGCCTCTTCAACGCCGTCCTCGACCTGGGAGAGCTGCAGGCTGCAGCCGATTCCGTGCTTGCGGGCGAACGTGGCCGACAGCTGACGGTCGCTGGGCCTGCACGGGAGTTGCTGCTCGAGGGTACGTCAATGGGTGGTGCGCGCCCGAAGGCCGTCGTCGAGGATGACGGCGCTCTCTGGGTGGCGAAGTTCGGCCGGGATGAGGATCGCTGGAACGACCCCCTCGCCGAACACGCGGTGCTGCAACTCGCGCGGCAATGCGGCCTCAACGTGGCATCCAGCCGTGTCGAGCGCATCGGCAACCGCGACGTGCTGCTGGTGCGCCGCTTCGACCGCGAGAGGCTCGGGACTGGCTATGCGCGGAGCCGCATGGTGAGTGCGCTCACGCTGCTTCAGGCGGATGATCATGTGACAAACCGGCGGCGCTGGTCATACCTGGCGCTCGCGGATGAACTGCGGCGCGCGAGTTCGAAGCCTGGAGAGGATCTGCGCGAGCTGTTTGCGCGCATCTGTTTCAATGCCGCCATCTCGAATCTCGACGATCACCCGCGAAACCACGCCATCGTCGCCCACGGTCGCCAGTGGCGGCTGAGCCCGGCCTACGACCTCACTCCGGTCCCCGCGGTTTCCGTCACGCGACGTGACCTGGCGATGACCTGCGGACCCGCCGGGCGCTGGGCCAACCGGGCCAACCTGCTCGGCGCGACCGGCCGCTTCCTCCTGGGCAGCGAAGAGGCAGAGGCCATCTTCGATCGCATCACCGCGACGATCCGGTCGTCGTGGCTCGCAACAATGCGCGACAACGGTGCGAGCGAGAGAGACTGCGACGTGATCCGGCACGCCATCCTCTACGACGGACTCTTCTACGACGTGTGAGAAGCTCGCTGGTGGGACGCACCGTAGTTGGTCAGGGAAGATCCAGCACGGGGATGCCGAGCGCGCCGGCAGCGTCCGCCATTCGATAGTCGTAGCTGGCGATTTCGACGCGCTGGCCCCGGTCCCGTAGAAACTGGCATGATGCGAGGTGGAGTGCGTCGAGGGTGCGTACGGACACCGGGAACGGGTCGAGGGCGCGGGCCAATACCAGAGGAGCCAGCTCCAGCAACGAGATGCGAGCGATCACTTCCCGCGCGGCCTCGGCGCGCGACGCCGTTGCTGAGCGAGCGTTCAGGCGCGTCCAGAGTTCGTACTCGAGCAGACGGCTTGAAACGAGGGTTTCGGTCCAGAACGAAGCCGGGGGTCGCCGGTCTTCCGCGAACAAGTGGGCCAGCACGACCGAGGTGTCGACGTAGATCACCGGTCGCTTCGGTCCCCTTCCAGTTCGCTGAGCAACACGGACAGTGTAGCCTCCGGAGGCCCGCCCCGGGGGGGCTCCGATCCCGGAGAGAGTGCGGGTGTCAACCAACCCTTCCGCACCGCATCGGCAAGCATGGCGTCCGCCAGGATGGGACTCCTCTCCGCTCGCGGAGGCCCCATTTCGGCTACGACACGCCCCCGGTCCGTGACGAGAACGGTCTCACCGCCAGCCGCCAGGCGCACGTACTCGCTGAGCCTGCTGTTCAACGCCCTGATTCCGATGGATCTCATGAGAGCAACGTAGCTACATGTAGCTACTGCCGTCAACGGGCCTCGGCGGCCGGCTGGTCGCGCCCCCCCCTTACCCCCCGTCCGCAATCACCCTCCCAGCCCCCATCCCCTCCAGCAGCCGGTTGATCGCGTCGGTCGCCTCGTCATAGTCGTCGCGTAGCGCCAGCATTATCTCGGTCTGGGCGAGGATCTCGGCCTGACTCCCGTCCGAGTTCGGGTCCTTCAGCACGGCCAGCGCGGTCGCCCCGCGCTCCACCCCGTCGACCTCCAGCGTCACCGTGTAGCTCCCCGGCGGCACCATCACGTCGATCCCGCCGCCGCGGATCCGCACACGGTCCGGGCCCGGATCGACCCAGTCGGCATACAAGGGCGTCGTGCGCATCCGCACCTGGCCCTGGCTCATGTCGATGTTGGGCGTCTGGGGGCTGGTCCGGTTGTGGAAGCGGTAGGCGTCGCGCGGTTCGAAGAGGTGGACATCGGACGAGACCACGGCATCGGTCATCTGCTGGAGCGGCGTGATGTCATCCATGATCCAGAAGCCGCGGCCGCATGTGCCGACCACCAGGTCGTTGAAGTGCTCCTGCACGACGAGGCCGTACATGGGCGCCGGCGGGAGGTTGTTCCTGAGCAGCTGCCACGCATCACCGTCGTTGAATGAGACGTAGACGCGGTTCTCGGCCCCCAGGAAGACGAGCCCGTCACGCACCGGGTCCTCGTGGATGCTCCGAGTGAATGACAGAGGGTGATCCTCGATCCCCTCCACAATCTTCGTCCAGCTATCCCCGTAGTCGCGGGTGCGGTAGACGTGGGGCCGCTGATCCCCTGCCGCGACTTGTCGTTGGTGGTGAGGTCGGGGCTGATCTCCTCCCAGCTCTGGCCCCCGTTTGTGGTGCGGTGCACGTGCTGGCTGGTGACGTAGAGCGTGTTGCGGTCGTGGGGCGAGACGAGCAGCGGAAGGGTCCACTGGAACCGGTAGCGGAGCTCTTCCGCCGGCCATCCGCCGGTGCTCTCCGGCCACACCTCGACGTTGAGTGACCGTTAGCTGATGCGGGTGGTTTGGGATGCCTGGTGGGGGTGCGGGTCGCAACGGAGGGGGGTGCGGCGGCTTGCTCTGACAACCTCGACGTAATTACTTTGTAATTACCGCCAACCCGGAATGCCACTATGCGAACACGACTTATCAGAATCGGCAACTCCCGAGGAGTCCGGATTCCTAAAGCCATTGTCGAGGCGGCGGGCCTTGATGCTTCCCTGCGGATGCGGATCGTGGACGCTGGCCTGTTGTTGGAGCGTGTTGAGGACGATCCCAGGGCTGGGTGGGCCGAGGCGGCCCGGGAGCTTGTGGACCGGGGTGACCATGGCCTTCTGGACGACCCGGTCCCGACCGTATTCGACGAGTCAGAATGGGAATGGGAGTAGGCCTGCCGCGGCGGGGTGACGTCTATCTGGTCTCGCTGGATCCCACGCGTGGCTCGGAGATCAGGAAGACGCGTCCATGTGTCGTCGTGTCACCGGACGAACTCAACGACTACCTGGGAACCTTCCTGGTAGCCCCGATGACAACCGGCGGTCATGTCTATCCATTCCGGATTGAGTGCCGATTCCAGGACAGAACCCGCCACGTGGTCGCAGACCAGCTGCAGACCGTTGACCGGATTCGAATGGTCCGTCGGCTCGGACAACTGCCTGACGAAACGATGGAGACGGTGTTGAACGTACTGCAGCGGATGTTTGCCGCCTGACCGCTGAAACGAGCAGACCCCCTACCGCCTCCCCTCCGTAGCCACCGCCCCATCACCCCCCATGTAGCGATCAAAAAAGTCATCCGTCGCATCAAACGTGATCAGCCAGCGCTCGTGCAGCAGGAAGTCGTGCACGTCGTCCGGGAAGACGATCAGTTCGTGCGGTACGCCCTGCGCCCTCAGCAGCTGCACCAGCCCGACCGTCTGCGAGAACGCCACGTTGCGGTCGTCGTCGCCGTGAATCAGCAGCACCGGTGAGGTCCAGTTCTCGACCTCGGCCACCGAAGACGACTGGTACGACACCGTCTCCGGGTCGATTGAGTTCCCCCACAGATGCACCCCGGCGATGTCGACGCCCGCCGCGAACAGGTCCGAATCGCGCGCCAGGCCCTGCGCCGTGAGAATGCCCCCGTACGAGAGCCCCCAGAGCCCGATCCGCGCCGCATCCACGTCGTCGCGGTCGCGAAGGTACTCGCCGGCTGCCTTGATGTCGCGGTATTCGGTGTTGCCGCGTCCGCCCCGCCCCGGCGCGTTGCGGAACTCGCGGCCGTACCCGATGCCGCTCCGGTAGTTCACCGACAGCACCACGTAGCCCTTGTTCGCGAAGTACTGATTCATCGCGTAGGCCATGTGATAGAAGTGCATGTAGTGGTAGCCGAGCAGCATCTGCCGCC
>JAPPDQ010000358.1 GCA_028875495.1 Chloroflexota bacterium | reverse complement strand
GAGAGTGGCGTGCTGACGGTATCCCTGCCGGAGGGCTACCTCGACTAGACGCGAGGCAAACGAGCCGTCTTTTGACCGGTACTAACTCCCATGCTAGAATCGTCCCAAAGAGATCGGATGTAGGAGGAGTGATTTGTCCGGTCACTCGAAATGGTCCACAATCAAGCACGCGAAGGGTATCAACGACGCCCGGCGCGGGAAGCTGTTTACTAAGCTGACGAAGGAAATCATCGTCGCCGTCAAGGACGGTGGCGCCGATCCCGACGCCAACTTCAAGTTGCGCATGGCCGTGCAGCGGGCGAAGGACCAGAACCTCCCCGGCGACACCATCGATAGGGCCATCAAACGGGCATCAGGCGAAGGTTCTGACGGCGCGCAGATGGTCGAGGCCACCTATGAGGGCTACGGCCCTGGGGGCATCGGAATCCTCGTAGAGGTGCTGACCGACAATAGGAACCGCACCGTGTCCGACGTGCGCTCCACGCTCTCCAAGGGTGGCGGCAACCTCGCGAGCAGCGGCGCCGTCGCTTGGCAGTTCGACCAGAGAGGCGTCGTGATCGCCGAGGCTGATGACGATGACGCCGAGGATCTCGCCCTGGCCGCAATCGACGCGGGGGTACTCGATTTCGAGACCGATGACGGCGTCGTCAGCTTCTACTCGAACCCCGGAGACCTTGAAGGTGTCCGAGGCGCGCTGGATGAGGCGGGAGCTGCGATCCGGTCTTCGGAACTGTCGATGGTTCCGCAGAACACAGTAAACCTTGAATCGAAGGAAGCCGTAAGGACGCTTCGACTCCTCGACCAGCTAGAAGAGCTTGACGACGTGCAGCGGGTGTTCTCGAACGCAGACTTCCCCGACCAAGTCCTTGCCGAGTACAGCCAGCAGTCGTAGAGGGTGTTTGTAAAGTCCGCGAAAATCGTTCGTGGTGAGCTTGTCGAACCATGAACCGCCCTTCGACAGACTCAGACCGAAATCCCGCAGTTATGAAAGGCGGCCCGGTGCGAGTGCTCGGAATCGATCCCGGAACCTACCACCTCGGTGTGGGCGTCGTCGACTACGATGACGAGACCCGGCACGTGTACTCCACCATAGTTAGCCCCAAGAGGAGTAAGAACCTCCCCGACAGGCTTGCACACCTCTACGAGAGTCTGAACGATGTGGCGGCCCGGTGGTCGCCCGACGAGATGGCTATCGAGCAGCCCTTCGCTGCCAAGAACGTCAGCGCTGCCATGGCAATTGGGCACGCGCAGGCGATCGCGATGCTGGTCGCGGCACAGCGCCAAATGCCCACTACGACCTACGCCCCGCGTCAGATCAAGCAGGCCGTGACCGACTACGGCGGAAGCTCGAAGGAGCAAGTGCGCGAGATGGTCGCCGTCATGCTCGACAAGCACGACGAGCTCGAATCTTCCGACGAGTCGGACGCGCTTGCCGTCGCCCTCTGCCACATCCACGCCATTCAGGCGTCCGACCTCGTCTTCCTGGACTGATGCGATGATTACCTCCCTCTCCGGCACGCTGTCGACCGTTGGACTCGATTGGGTCGAGGTCACCGTCGGCGGCGTGGGACTCCGCGTGAACGTGCCCTCATCCCTGATTGATCAAGTAGGCCAGGTCGGCGACGGCGTCAAGTTGTTCACGTCGCTTCAGGTCAAGGAAGACAGCCTCACCCTGTACGGCTTCCCCAGTTCCGACGGTCGGCAAGCCTTCGAGGCCCTGCTCGGCGTCAACGGCGTAGGTCCGCGAGTGGCCCTGTCAATCCTGTCAAGGATGGCGCCGGAAACCCTCGCGATGGCCGTGGCGACTGAGGACCCCGCGGAGTTCAAGGGCGTATCGGGAGTCGGCACGAGGATCGCTCAGCGTATCGTCATGGAGCTCAAGGGCAAGCTCGAAATCGAAGTGACCGCCGCTCCCACCGCGCGACCGGACGCCGAGCTTACCGAAGCCCTTACGGCGTTGGGGTACACCATGTCCGAAGTGATGGAAGCCGCAACAAGCCTGCCGCGCGACGAGCCGCTGGAGCTTGAGGACAAGATTCGACTCGCCCTTGAGTATCTTGCGGGACAGTAGGTCACTATGACTTCCTACGACGGCTGGGCGGATGTCTACGACTCGATCTACGCATACGTCCGTGAGGACATCCCCTTCTACGTTCAGGAGGCTGCCCGATCAGGCGGCCCCGTCCTCGAACTCGGATGCGGTACCGGCCGGGTGACCCTGCCCATCGCACAGTCCGGCGTCGATATCGTCGGCCTGGACAACTCGGACGCCATGCTCGAAAGAGCGAGAGGCAAAGCGGCCCTCCTTGAAGAAGGGGATGGCAGCATCGACCTCCACATGGGAGACATGCGTGAGTTTTCACTTGACCGAGCGTTTCGCCTCGTCATAATCCCCTTTCGCGGTTTCCTCGCGTTGCTCAGCGTGGAAGATCAGTTCCGCTGCCTAACAGCCATCAGAGAACACCTCGAACCCGACGGGCGACTCATCTTCAACATCTTCGTACCCGATCCGCAGATGCTCGTCGAGGATGAGGACGCCGCATTCCACCTGCGCGACGTTACCGATCCCGACACCGGCCGCACGTCCATCGTCTGGCAGCAGACGAGAGTGGACACCTTCAATCAAGTCCTCTCCGTCCGCCTCATAGTAGACGAGATCGACGAAACCGGTATCGTGGGAAAAAGGTTCTACCGCGACTACCAAATCCGGTACGCCCACCGCATCGAGATACTCCACCTCCTTGAGCGATGCGGCTTCGAGGTAGTCGACCTCTACGGCGACTTCGACTACTCCCCCTTCGATGAGGACAGCGGGGAGATGGTCTGGGTCGCCAAGCCCAGGGCAACCGCAATCCGACCATAGGCGACCGTCACTCCGGCGAAGGCCGGAGTCCAGGCGGGGGTTCAAGGCAGGTTCTCAGCAAAATGCGATCGCCCTGCTCTCTCCTCCGGTAACTGTTCAGACTTCGTGAGAAACCCTCACTAAAGCAACGCAACGTCATGCCCGCGAAAGCGGGTATCCACAAGGGGAGGGAGGTTCATCTCACCGAGACTGAACACTTACCTTCTCCGACCCCATCTTGACATGCGAGAACGAAAGTTCTATCATTGCTCTATGCTTACAGATCATTCCGTCAGGCATCCCCTCCGCGTGATTGCCGATCATGTCGGGAAGTGTCAGCGTATTGCTGGGGATCCCGGATGCTGTTCCGAGTCCTGCGACTCTGCGCCCTCCACATCACGACCGGCCGATAGAGCGCCATTCCCCCTCTCCCGTTCGAGGGAAAGAGCCTACCTCATACTCGATACAGGGTTGGCGTGAGGGCATCATACCGACAATTCGACGGAGAACTGAGAAGAGTGGCACAAAATGGCACATCTACAGAAAAGAATTTTATGAGCGCCACCCGATGGTGCCGTTGTGCCCTCACCCCCGATTAGTGAAAACATACCTGCACAGAGGTCTGCGATGCGCTTGGCGCAGTGACAAAACGGTGACAATCGAGTTGCCACCTGTGCCACTCTGAAGCCTCAACCCCCTGAAACAACGAAGCGCCTCCCCCATCAAAGGGCCTCTACCCATGTGACTGCGTCGTCCGAACAGGGCATTCTTTGATGTAGACCGTCCGAATCGGATAAGATTGGTGACGTAGCCTCAGTTACTCCTTGCCCCCGAATAGCCACAAGCAATCGAGGAAAGGCCCGTGCCCGACTTCAAGATCGTTTCGGACTTCAGGCCCACAGGCGACCAGCCGGACGCCATCGACCGCCTGGTCAGGGGGGCAGAGAACGGTCTGCACCACCAGTCCCTCATGGGCGTTACCGGCAGCGGCAAGACCTTCACGATGGCCTGCATCGTAGAACGGCTCCAGCGCCCCACCCTCGTGCTCGCCCACAACAAGACCTTAGCGGCCCAGCTTGCGACGGAGTTCAAGGAGTTCTTCCCTCAGAACGCCGTCGAGTACTTCGTCAGCTACTACGACTACTACCAGCCGGAAGCCTACGTTCCCCGCACCGACACCTACATCGAGAAGGACGCCGACATCAACGAGCAGCTTGACAAGCTGCGTCACGCCGCAACAAGGGCGCTCCTGACTCGGCGCGACGTGCTCATAGTCGCCTCCGTGTCGTGCATCTTCGGTCTCGGCTCTCCGGAGGAGTACCAGAACTTCGTCGCTTCCGTCCGCAAGGGCGAAATACGCAGCCGCCAGCGGCTCATGCGGCAGCTTGTCGACATGCAGTACGACCGCAACGACTTCGACCTCGGGCGTGGCCGATTCCGCGCCCAGGGCGACACCATCGAGATCCTGCCCGCGTACGAGAACGAGGTCGGCATCCGCATCGAGTTCTGGGGCGACGAGATCGACCGCATCGTGCAGGTCGATCCCCTGACGGGGGAGCTTCTGGCCGAGCGCGACGAGATCGAAATTTATCCCGCCAAGCACTTTGTGACCTCGGAAGAGAAGCTCAAGCAGGCGATTGACGACATCGAGGCCGAACTGCAGGACCAGTTGGCTTTCCTAAAGAACGCAGGCAAGCTCTTGGAGGCACAGCGGCTGGAGTCCCGCACCAACTACGACGTCGAGATGATGCGGGAGACGGGGTACTGCGCCGGTGTCGAGAACTACTCGCGTCACCTCGCCCAGCGCGAGGCGGGAAGCACCCCGTACACCCTCCTCGACTACTTCCCTGAAGACTTCCTGCTGTTCGTCGACGAGTCGCACATGACGCTGCCGCAGGTGCGCGCGATGTACGGTGGCGATAGATCGCGCAAGGAAGTGTTGGTCGAGTACGGCTTCCGGCTGCCCTCCGCATTGGACAACCGACCCCTCAACTTCGGCGAGTTCGAAGAGCGTATTAACCAGGTCATGTACGTCTCCGCGACGCCGGGCCCCTACGAGTACGAGCACTCGCAACAGATGGTCGAGCAGGTACTTCGTCCGACAGGGCTGACCGACCCGATAGTCGAGGTCAAGCCCACCACTGGACAGATCGACGACCTTCTCCACCAGATTCGCGTCCGAACGGAGCGAGGCCAGCGGTGCCTGGTCACGACGTTAACCAAGCGCATGGCTGAGGAACTCGCCGACTACCTGAAGGAGACCGGCATCCGAACGCACTACATCCACTCCGAGGTCGACACGCTCGAACGGAGCGAGATACTCCGCGACCTCCGACTGGGCGTCTACGACGTCATCGTGGGCATCAACCTCCTTCGAGAGGGCCTCGACCTGCCGGAGGTGAGCCTCGTAGCCATCCTCGATGCCGACAAGGAGGGATACCTCCGCTCCAAGACGGCGCTGATCCAGACAATTGGCCGCGCCGCTCGTCACATCGATGGCAGCGTCATCATGTATGCCGACATCATCACCGACTCCATGCGACAGGCCATCGACGAGACCGCCCGGCGCAGGGACATGCAGGAGGCCTACAACCAACAGCACGGAATCACCCCTCAGGGCATCCAGAAGACCATCCACGACATAACCGAGCGTGTCCGGGCAATAGCAGAGACGAAAGCCCCATACGCCGCGCAGGGAGACATTCCGAAGGACGATCTCACGCGGCTCGTCAAGGACCTCGAGAAGCAGATGAAGGAGGCGGCCCACAACCTCGAATTTGAGAAGGCCGCCCTCCTCCGCGACCAGATCATCGACCTGCGAAAAGTCATCGCAGACGACGCCGTACAGATAGAAAAAAGGAACTGACCGGAACTACATACAGTTTGACGGCATATCGGCGTCAAACTACAATGGACTTGATACGCCCATTGAGGCGGTGAGGAGAATGACGATGCCCGAAGCGGCTGCGACGGTTACCAAAGAAGAAATAATAGAGGCCCTGAAGGACGTGTACGACCCGGAGATCCCCATCAACGTCGTCGACCTCGGCCTGATATACGACTGCGAGGTGCAGGACGGCGGCAATGTTGACGTGAAGATGACTCTCACCTTCCCCGGCTGTGGCATGGGGCCGTACATCGCCCAGCAGGCTGAGTGGCGCATCGCCGAGATCGACGCGGTCGAGGACGTGAACGTCGAAATGGTATTCGAGCCGCCCTGGAGCCCCGACCTCATCACGGAGGACGGCAAGCTCCAACTCGGCCTCGACTGACATCTTCCACGATCAAACGAACCGGTAGACTTAATCTGTAGAGACGCCATTCACGGCGTCTCTACGACTGTCAGAGACGGGAGACTTTCCATATGACTCAACCCCATCACGGGCACAGTCACGGCGGCGGTCCGCCCGACGCCAACCAGGCCGCCCAGGCGCGCGCCCGCATCGAGGCGATGAAGCGTCAGTTCGAGCAGAAGAAGGCCATCGCCGACAGCCTGTCCGAGATCAAGCACAAAATAGGCGTCTACAGCGGCAAGGGCGGCGTCGGAAAGACCACGGTCGCCGTGAATCTCGCCGTCACGCTGGCTCAGCAGGGCGCGAAGGTCGGCATCCTCGACGTTGACATCGACTGCCCGAACGTGCTCCGCGCCATGCGTGTCGCAGAGCCGCCTACCGTTGGCGAGACCAACCGGATGATCCCGCCGGAGCAGTTCGGTGTGAGCGTCATGTCGATGGGCTTCTTCCAGCAGAATGAGAATGAAGCGACCATCTGGCGCGGTCCCATGATCCACAACGCCATCAACCAGATTCTGCAAACGACCATCTGGGGTACGCTCGACTACCTCATCATGGACCTCCCGCCCGGGACCTCGGATGCTCCCCTCACGATCATGCAGGCCCTGACCATAGACGGGTTCGTAGTCGTCACCACACCGCAGGAACTGGCAAAGATCGACGCCACTCGCTCCATCAACATGATAAAGACGATGCGGGTGGACGTTCTCGGCGTCGTCGAAAACTTCTCAGGCGACATCTTCGGAGCGGGAGCCGGCGAGGAGTTGGCGAGTGAACTCGACCTCTCATTCCTCGGCAGGACCGAGATGAGGGCCGACTACCGCGACGTATCGAGGCCGACCGTACTCACCAGCAAGGCCGTGCGCGACGAGTACCGTCAAATAGCCCAATCGATGGAAGAGGCGCTGAGCAGCATCGCGGCTTAGGGGGCAAAAAGAACCCGTTCACCCTGAGCTTGTCGAAGGGTCGAAGCGTCATTCATAGTTCGACAAGCTCACCACGAATGGTCTTGTAAGACACCCTACCCGACCGCCTGATAGACGTCGTCAAGCCAGACGACCATCTCTGCCGTGGCGTCATTGCTAGGGCCTTCCGTCCCGACCGACGACCACGATCCGTCCGGGGATTGCTGCTCGACGATGTTGTTCCCAATCTTGACCGCCAAGTCCCGGTACTTCTGCTCAGAGGTGAGGGTGTACAACACCGACGCCGCCCAAGCGACCTTCCCGGCGCGGAGCAGCCTCAAGAGATTGTCGGTCGCAGTCTCGGCGAACAGCATGTACCGCTTGGCGAGCTCCAGCCACTGCGTCTCGCCGGTGGACTGGTAGAGCCGCGCGAGAAAACCGCCCGCGATGCCGGGATGGAAGAAGTACTGGTCACCCTCCTCGGCGTTCACGAGGACATGCCGGATCGGGTCTTCCGGGTCTACGTCAGTCACGAGACCTCCGCCGGGCGTCATGACCGTGTACATGACCTCCGGGTAGTTGGGCTGCTCGTCCATCATCCGTTGCATCCACCTACCAACGCCCCTTGCGACATCAAGCCGGTTCGCATAGAGAGCCGCCTGTCCGCAGCCGCTGACGACCCATAGGTCCTGCTTGGTTGCTGGACTCCGCTCGGTGCGGCTTGAGAAGAACCCGCCGCTGTCCTCATCGTAGAAGTCCATGAGGAAGTCCATGCCGCGCTGGACGATGTCGAATTGCCCCAGTCGCTGGGCCCCAAGGATCACCCAGATGTTGAAGGAGGCGTAGAAGTAGTCGGACGTGAAGTCCGAGCGTGGCCCGAAGTCGCCGTCTACGCCCATGCCGTTCTTGCGTATCCAGTTGCACAGGCGATTCGCGGCGTTGGTCTCTCCGCAGACCTGGAACGCGGCGGGCACCTTGTAATAGTCACCTACTGTCCCGTCACCGAAACTCCCGTCTTCATGAAGCTGACGGAGGAGGTATTCGCAGCCCTTGTCCCTAGCTTCCTTGTATACGCTCACGTTCTGTCTCCCCAGTGTCGACTACCCTATTCCGGCGGATAGTCCATCACCAGCCAGATGTTGTCCACCATGGGTTCCAGCAGTCCCGACTCCACTTTGTTCGTGAGTTCTACTATCGCCTCGTTGAAGGTCGTTCGGACGCCCGCCTCCTTGCCCTTTCGGATGACGTAGCCGTTGAGGTAGTCGATCTCCGTCCGCCGTCCCTTGGCGATGTCTTGCGCCAACGATGGGCGGCCGGTGCCGATCTTGTGCGCGTCCTCGGCCAATTTGCGGGCGACTTCCGTTCGTACTGCCGGATCGGTGCGCGCCGTGACGAAGTCCTGGGCGGGTATACGGCCAATATTCTCGATTGCCACCCCGTGCGCCGTCCCGACCGCCACGACTTCGGAAGCGAGCAGCATGGAGAGATCGAGTGTCACAGGATTCAGCCTCATCCCCGCCGATGACTGTCCTGTTATGCCGCACACGGAGTTCGCCATGCTGTTCGTTACGATCTTCGCCCAGCGTTCGCCCAGCAGGTTCGTCGTGATCAACGTCTCTCCGCAGTCTTCCAGGATCTCGCACAGCATCTCCAGGCGCAGGGAGTTCGCGTTGGTGGGGTCGCCCAACGCGAAGGAACGCCTTCCTCTCTCTAGGCTCGTGCGCTCGACGTGACCCGGCCCGACAGTGGTCGCGCCGATGGTTACTATGCACCCGATGACGCGGTCCCACCCCACGATTCCGGCGATGATGTCCTCGTTGATGCCGTTCTGCGCCGAGACGATCACCCCGCCCGGCGCCAAGTGCGGCTCCACGAGCGTCGTCACCCACGCCGTGTCGTAGGACTTGACCGAGACGAAGATCACGTCGTACCGATTGGTAGTCGCCGACAGCTCGCCGATGTGCATTGCTTCGGGCTTCGCCGTGAACGTGCCCTCCATCGTTGTCACAGTCAGGCCGTCCGACTTGATCTTCTCGATGTGGGCGGGCCATGAGTCGACAACGGTTACGTCCCGTCCGGCCCTCGACAGATAACCCGCGAGCGTGCCGCCGATTGCTCCCGCGCCCATGAACATGATTCGCTTAGTCATATGATTTGCCATACTCCCCATTATGTGGTCGCCCGATCTCCAATCGACACGAAAAACTATGGCCATTCTTGGACAGTAGAAGTGGAAAACGAGCAGTCACAATCTCAACGTATCCGGGCCGTCGTTGTCAAGAGCGAGACAAAGATGTTGCGTTGGAGCAGAGTCACCGGTCAGGAATGAGTCCAGAGACCGCGCCCCTCACTGATGCCCCATACCCTCGTAGGGATGCTCGGCTTCCAGCGGGTCGCCCTCCGCGAAGCGGCTTGCGCGAAAATCACGGATCGGGTGGTCTTTACTTTCGCCGTGCAGGACGAACTCCGCCACCATCCGGCCCACTACCGGGGAGAGCTTGAACCCGTGTCCGCTGAATCCTACCGCCCAGTACAGGCCATCGACTGCCTGCGATCTATCCAGAATCGGGTTGCCGTCCGGAGCCATGTCGTAGATGGAACCGTACCCACCCATGGGGGTTGCAGCAGCAAATTCAGGAATGCGCGACTTCGCCCGGTCCCAGTATCTCTCGATCGTGTCGTGATCGGCATTCAGGCCGTAACCGTCCGGGTTCACCACCTCACCCAAGTCCTTCTTCGATTCCCCACCCACCAGGCTCTTGAACCCCGCGTTCATCCGAACGTACATGCCGGTCGTGTAGTCGATCACGATGGTGGTGAACTCCTCCAGCGACGGCGGACGGCGCATGTGTACCATCTGAACACGGATCGGCGTAATCGGAAGCGGTTCACCGAGTGGTACTGCCAGCTTGTTGCTCCACGGCCCCGTCGCCGCCACCACCGTGTTCGTCTCAATCAGCCCTTCCTCGGTCTGCACCCCAACGACGCGCCCTCCGGCGATCTTGATGCTCTCAACCGCGCATCCTGTCCGAATCGAAGCGCCATACCTTTCCGCATGCGCCGCGAATGCGTATGTGGTTGCCATCGGATCGGCGTGACCGGCGTCAGGCTCGTACACTCCCAGGACAATCCCGTCGGTCATAAGTTGCGGAACCAACTCCGAGACCTCAGACGGAGTGAGCGTATGGATGTTTACGCCGAGTTCGCGATTCATCTCGACGTTCGCCCTCGCAGCAGGCTCGTCCTTCTCTCCAAAGAGCAGCAGCCTGCCCGCCTTTTGGAACCTCGCGTCGCCGCCAATAACGTCTGCGAATTTGTGGAAGACTTGGCTGGCCTCCATGGCCATCTTGACCAGCGTCGGGTGCAGATAGTGTTCCCGTACCATGGAGCCGGAACGTCCGGTCGCCCCACCGGCTAGGTGGCCCCTTTCGACCAGATGAACTTTCCCGGCTCCCATTCGGGCCAGGTGCATGGCTATGCTCGTGCCGTTGACGCCGCCGCCAATGACGACCACATCCGCTGAGCTATTGGGCATGTTTCACTCTCTCAGGATCCAGGCCATGGGGTTTCCGGACAACATTCGCAGCGACTTTTACGTGTCGCTACTTACCAGATCTCGCCCTTGGCGTAGAGTTTCTCCGCGGGACCAATCAGCTTCGGGTCAGGCTTGGCAACCCTACTCTCCACATCGTTTTCGGACCCAACGCTGCGCAGTACGTAGCGCATGCAGGCTAGGCGGGCGCGCTTCTTGTCATCGGACTTTACGACGACCCAGGGCGAGGCTTTCGTATCGGTGGCAGCGAACATCGCCTTCTTCGCCTCAGTATAAGAGTCCCACCGAGGCAGCGACCGAACATCGACGTCGCTCACCTTCCACTGCTTAAGTTCATCTTGGGCGCGTGACATTACTCGCCTGAGCTGCTCTTCCCGGCTCACGGAGAACCAGAACTTGAATATCTGAATGCCTTCGTTTATGAGCATTTCCTCGAACATGACGGTGTCTCTGAGGAAGCGTAGGGTCTCCGCCGGTGTGCAGAATCCCATCACCGGCTCGACCACGGCCCTGTTGTACCAGGAGCGGTCAAAGAACACCATCTCCCCCTTGGTGGGAAGGTGCTCGACATAACGTTGAAAGTACCACTGCCCTCGCTCACGGTCGGAGGGTGCCGGAAGCGCAACCAGGATTGCTCCTCTGGGATTGAGGTGCTCCATAAAGCGCTGGATCGTCCCGCCCTTGCCGGCGGCGTCCCGTCCCTCGAATATCAGCACGATGCGCTGGCCGGCCTCCTTGACCCACTTCTGCATCTTGAGCAGCTCGATCTGCAGCTTGGCCTTGTCAGACTCGTATTTCCTCGTTGACAGCTTGGTCGGATAAGGATAAGTATCGCTGATGATCTCCCCGGGCAGCGCGGCTTCAACCTTGCTTATAATTTCCGGAGGGATGCCTTCAGTTGGGACGACTGGCGATGAGGGTACTTCCACCGTGCTCAGATTAGTCATGGCAACACCTTACAGGGGAGTGATTGATGTTTCAAATCCGCGCGAATTAGGTCTTCAAAGCTCAACGACTAGTCCTAGAGAGATGGCGGCCATGATAAGGAGGGTCGGCAAGTACAGTCAAGGCATGGGACGGAGTTTCAAGATATGCGTGATGCGCAACCGCTAGCGCCGCGTCTCACTCATGGGATACCATAGTACACAGGTCGTGCTAGGCGGGGCATTGGCGGAGCCTTGAAACCCGCAATCCGCCATAGCGGGGCTGAAATCCTCCCCGAGGTCGAAGCTCGTGGCCTCTGTCCCTGGCAGGGGGTGTTGAGAGCCGGGTCCCACGCGGCGGATGCCTGTGAACCCCGTCAGGTCCGGAAGGAAGCAGCGGTAA
>JAPPDQ010000047.1 GCA_028875495.1 Chloroflexota bacterium | reverse complement strand
TAAATTATACTCGATGGACACCCAAACTCCTAGCATTTAGAGTCAACACGCCCTAGAGAAACCAGGAGCGATACATGACCGTCTCGGGAATCTGGACGCAAAACCAAGCAGGCTGGCAACTCCGCGAGCCTGAAAGGTTCTCCGACGAGGCAACCCTCCATAAGCTGATCGAGGAAACCCCGGAAATGCTGCCGCTGGCGGGCGCGCCGGCACTACTGATGCTCGGTAGTGAAGTGTCACTGGGATCGGGATACGCGGACCTCGTGGGGGTGGAGTCGTCAGGCCGACCGGTCATCATCGAGATCAAGTTGGCAAAGAGCCCAGAGGCTCGCCGTGCCGTCGTTGCGCAAATCCTTGCCTACGCGGCGAATCTACACGGGATGACTCGGGAACAACTGGAGTACCGTTTCATCTCGGAACTGAAGCGACGCGGCCACGAGTCCATAGTGGATGCAATGAGATCGCTCCAAGAGGAGGCGTTCGAAGACGAGGAGTTCAACGCGGCTCTTGACGAACACCTGAGGGAAGGTAGGTTCCGGCTGGTATTCGTACTCGACGATGTACCAACTCAGTTGAGGACACTCGTCGCCTACCTGGAACATGTCACCGACAAATTGATCATCGACCTGGTTGCCGTACACTCCTTCGACGTGGAGGGCACTACCGTCGTCTTACCCCAACCGGTGGTTCCCGAACGGCATGAAGTAACCGTCGAAGAAAAACGGCGCGGGAAGTCCAGCACCGTCTACCAAGGGAGCGAGAGGTTCGAGCAGAGCATCAGCCAGGCCCCTTCCGAAAGCCAAGAGTCCCTGACCCTTATGCTCGAGTGGGCTCGCGAACTCGAAGAGAAAGGCTGGGCACAACTCACAACCTCCGAGGGCAAGGGAGCGAAGCGCTTTACCTTGCGGCCTCTACTGGTGGGCGAGAACGTGGGCCTGGTCACGATCTGGAACGACGGCGGCGCATACCTAGGGTTCTGGCAAAGCGTCTTCAAAAAGAACGCACCTGCTTACATCAAAAGGATCGAGGAACTGGCGGGATGCAAGATCGGACAAGGAAACACGATCCCGAACGTCAACGATGAACTACTCAAGGTCCTGACCGAGGCCTACAAACACACTGCTAGCCGCGCTTGAGAGTTCTCTTGAGGGAGATCTCGAAGTGGGGGGTGAAATGGTGAGAAAAGAGAAGAAACGGGTGGGTCGCCCGGGACTCGAACCCGGAACCTGCGTATAAAAATCCGTGCAACACTCCTGGTCAGATAGGGCTCCAATCAGAGTTGTCTCTTATCGTATCAATATCCGACTAAGTTCCGTCGCGAGGTAATGGCCGTGACCACACGAAGTCTGGCAGCCTCCCATTTCTCACTATAGAAACGGATGTGATTCCGTCGTCTCGAATTGGCCGGCATGAGGGTGTGGAATGGGCATTCGGTGGGATCGGACGCCGTGCCACGGCGTTTTATGGGCTTAGCGAATGGGCCTTGGATGGGACGGTACGAGGCAAGCGAGGCTCTCTACGGTCGGCAAGGTGAAGGGGAGATCAAGCGCATCGGTCTGCGAAGTCACATAGTCCTGTGCGCTCGCAAGGATATCCGAAGTGTCGAGAGCCGGTTCGGCGTCGCTGAACACCATGCTGCGAGGCTTATCGGCGAGCCGGTTGAGGAGATGTACCAGTTCCCAATCGCGCATCAGGTTCCAGTTGCCGTCTGCGGCCCTTTGGGCAGCGACGACCACAGCGCGGATAGGGCCGTCAGAACCGGTAATGAGGTCTCGCACACGGAATACGAAGAGAGGAGCGTCCAGGTTGCGGATCACGGCGTAAGCCACAGACAGTTCCCGAGCATCCTGGAGCGCTCGGTCGACAACTCGCAGCCCTACCCCTGCGACATCTTCTCCCTGCTTGGGTTGCGGTTCCCGGGCAAACAGAAGCTCATAGCGGTCGACCGTGGAGATCACGAAGTCGTCCCTCCATTCTTCGGGTGGACGGAAGGACAGGCGAAGATCGTCCGCTTGGTCGGGCCGCCGGCCTCGGACGGTGAGGATCGATTTGACGAACGGCACCAAATCCGGCAGATCTACGCGCGGGATCTGATCCGCCACGGTTCCGAAATCGAAGCGAGCGACATTACCGACCAGATCACGCACGGTGTCCACCGCTTCCGCGCTGCCGAAAGTCGCCGTTTCGGCATTGAACCAATCGTCGAGCCTTTGGCCCCTTCCGGCGGCGGCATCGGCTTCAGAGAACACCTTGTTGAACATGCCTGGAGACGCCATCCCGATTACGAGTTGGCGAATGTCCTCTGGATCGTCCATCGCTCCCCAGAATGCCAGGCCGATTCGCGCCAGCTTCTGGTCCAGCAGATCCCAGATGCGACTCTCCACGTTGTGCGGATTCCTCACCGTTACCACATCGACGGGTTTTGTTTGTCCGTACCGGCTCAGCCGCCCAACACGCTGGTGCAGACGCATCGGATTCCACGGCAGATCCACATGGATCAGGGCGCTGCAACTCTCTTGAAGGTCGATGCCCTCGCCGGCGGCCTCCGTAGACACTAGAAAGCGAACATCTCCCCGGTTGAAACGTTTCGCCGCCTGGCGACGATCTTCCGTCAGGCGGCAAGTTTTACCCGACGCCTCTTGTACATCCTCGACATAACCATCGCCGTTAATGAACGTCACACACCCGTCACCGTATCGCTTGTTTAGCGCGCTTATGAGCAAAGCCTGCGTTGCCTTGTATTCGGTGAAAAACAGCACGGATCGATCGGCGAAGCGGTCATCGATCACCGTGATGATCCGGGCGATCTTCGTCTCGTTCGTGACCTCGCTAGCCGCTGCGAGCAATTCCTCAAGGGCCGGAATCTCGTCGGGGTTGAGCCTGATTCCCATGAGGTTCTCTACCACCTGCTCTTCCAGCCGACTGATCTCGTCCAGATTCGCCGGGTCGTCCTCCGATCGGAGCTCCATCATGCGCGCTAGGTTCTGGTCTGACTCCTCCAACTCGGCCTTGGCATCCCGTAGGCGGGCGAGCCGCCGAGTGAGAGCCCGTCTCACTGCCGCCACAGAGCTCGACGCTAGCTTCTGCATCGTGATGAGGGCCAAGGTCACCACACGTTGATTCTGACTGGCAAGGCCGGCGGCGTAGGCCCTGCCAGTCAGGATGAACTGGGTGAGCTGCTCGTAAAAGCGCGCCTCCTGCTGCGAGTACGTGTAGGTCTCTTGCGTTGATCGCACCTGCGTGAACAGCCGAGCGCCGGACATGTCTGTGACGGAATGCTTGTTATTGCGAATCATCACCGAACGGAGTTTCCCGATCTGGTCTTCTAGAGGCTGGTCGGGATCGAAATCGGCGGGTTTTAACAACCTCAGCAGAGATAGGAATCCCTTGTCCTTGCCACGATGTGGGGTACCGGTGAACAGCACCATCGACTGGACCTTGCCCCGTTCCTGCAGGCGGTCCAAGAGCTTATACGACAACGTGTAGCGGCCCTGCTCATCGACGTTCATGTGATGGGCCTCGTCGATAAGAACGAGATCCCAGGGTTGGGCGTCGAACATGCGATCCCAACGACCTGCCTTGTTGAGCCGTAAGGTATGCGCTGAGGCGATCACCCGGTCATGGGTGTTCCAGAAGTCGGAGCCTGATGTGTCTGCGGCGGCAGCATAGGTAGCGATGCGGATATCGAACATCTCGCGCATTCGCACCTGCCACTGTCCAACCAGGCTGGCAGGTGCCAGAATCAGCAGCCGACGCACACGCCCCGACGAAAGCAGCGGGGTGAGGATGAGGCCCGCCTCAATGGTCTTACCAAGCCCGACATCGTCAGCAACCAGCCATCGCGTGGGCCACGATTCGAGGACGCGTTTGCAGACCCAAAGCTGGTGTGGCAGCAAGTCGATGCGTGATCGGGAAAAGACGCCCCAGGCATCGTTGACCGAACGAATGCTCTCCCCAAGGATTCGTGTGACAACAGGCAGCGCCGGATCCACCCGTCCAGCGGCCATCCGTTCTGCCAGACCGTCGACAAGTTCGAGGTCGGCTGCCAGGCATTCCTCTATCCCGTGCTCGAAGCGGACAACGACACTCTCGACCTGATCCAGCAGGACGCGGCCACTACCAAAGCGCGGATGCCGGACGGCAGCTTTCTGATCGAAGGGAGGCACTACTACTCCAAGCCAAACTTACGGAGGAGATCTGGATCCGAAGACACGTGTCGTAGAGGTATGTCGAAGGCACGATGAAGGTTCGGCGATGCCGTATCTAACTCTTTTTCCATGAAGCAAAATATGGCGCGTGCCTTCTCGGGGTTCTGCGTGCCCTCATCCGGGCGGATGAAGCCGACCAGGTCGAGAATACTTAGCACATGCTCCGACGGCATCCAGCAATACGGGTATAAGTGCTCACCCTCGATGACTCCGAGGCGAACCAACTCCCTTAGCACCCAGTGGAGACCCATATTGAGCGGTGCAGGTGGTGCGTCGAATTGGGTACCAGCCCCCCTGAAGGCTGGATTCTCTCTTGGCCTAAGCAGGAGATCTACGCCGTACTTTATCGCCTCGGGTTGTTGGGCCGACCTGAGGAGCCGAGCGTATTCTTCCCGGTATCGGCTGAGCTGATAGATCGCCGGGAACAGTGACATCCACTGCGCATAGTCCAGCCGGCTCGACGAGTCGTCTTGCCATTCCCGCAGCATACGCATCCAGGCTTCAGGATTATACGGGGCCTTGAAGATGTCCCACCATCCACGGTCGTGGACCATTTCGAGGAAACCCCGGTGCTGAGATTCCTGGGTACGACCAAGCCGTCGGCACGCACCCAGAACCAGCAGCGCAAGCCAGTGGTCGTCTGATCCGGCCTGAAGCTGGTCTGAGATGTCGCCACCTCTCCGCAACCAGTTCGGCCAGGTACGGCTCTCATGGGTAGCAATCACCTCGCGGCGGACTTCGGTGTTGTCCCACCACTCCGATAGCCGTTTGAAGAAGTCTGGGCTATTGGCCCCGTTCGGGGGGTAGGCTAGATCAGGGATCCGGTCGGGAAAGAGCGCACCCAGAAGCCTCTGGCGACGCCAAGGTTCGTCGCAGATGTCTTGGAGAATTGAGCGGACGACGTGGTAGGTCCGAAGCCAGGACGGGCGGGCTCCGATTGAATTGAGTTTAGAGAGAATGCCCTCCTGGAGTCTTCCGTCCGCCAGGTATCGAAGAGCAGCGGGGCGGAGTTCCTGGTCTATGTTTCTGTACCAAGTCGCGACTTCAGCGGCATTCACGAAAGGTTGCGGTCGAAGCCACCGGAACAGCCTCCAGTCCTCGGGGCATCCGATGTACGACGAGTCAAGAATCCGGTCCTCGGGAGCGAATCCAGCAAGGAGCAGGTCTTCCTTAACATCTCCGTCCGACTCGCCACTCAACGCCGCGGTTTCTCTCAGCAGCAACCTGTGTAGCGGTTGATAGCTGCCGTCAACCGCTTGGGCTTCCATCCTGAGGTGCCAAACTGCGCCAAGCGGAACTCTCGAAATCGACTCCCACGCGGCACCTCGGGTCAGAGGGCGTAGCGCATGCAGCCTCTTCGTCGTCAAGCGGTGGTTCCACTTTGCGGCCAGGCTCGCCAACAGGTCATGGGGGGCGAACCTCGGCCGAAGCGGCGGGTCCTCCGGAAGCGCAAGCAACGGAGCGAGAAGTTGGTCAGTCTCAGCGGACACTATGCACCGGCTGCCAAAGAGCTCGCGAAAGTCCTCATCGTCGATTTCAGCAAGGGCTGCACACAGCTCGGGATCGTCCAGGCCATCTGCAGCAACTTCCCATGACACCCCTGGGTTCAGCGGAGGAAGCAGTCGTGGAAACGGTTCTGGAAGATGGGTAGGGACGACTGAACGAGCGGCCATCCAAGCGGATAGGCCGCGACCACCACCATGCAAGCCGCGAAGGAAGGACGAGCGTAGCTCGTCCGTGTCGTTCATGCCGGAGGCGAGAACGTTCCACAGCGCCGACAGGAAGTCTTGGGGGTCAACCCCGTGGATGCCAAGCAACTCACCGGCCGGTATTTCGCCCGTCAAGGCGTCGTGCATCTCGACCAAGCCCTGCCCGAGTGCTTTGCCGAGGTCGCTGACAGCCTGGCGAGTGGTCTCATCGTCAAGCGACACATGGGTTCGGCCAGGATCAAGCTTGAACGGTCCGTTGACGGCGTATCCGCAGGCCCAATTCTCGCTTGTCGGCGTAACGTTCCAGATAAAGGGCATTTCTGGTTCGAAGGCTTTAGGAAAGCCATCTCGGATGCCGATGGCCAATGCCGAGGTACCCGTGTTGCTACGTGCTGAGTCTGAGGGTCGGAAACGAAGTATCCGCCAGCGTCCACCGTGGTTGGGAACTTCAGCCTCGGCACCGATTGACCACCCAGGTGCGGCTTTTATCGGTTGGCTATCGAATACGTGGGACATTGGATATGGGCCTCCTTCTACAACGACTTCCCGAATCTGCCGAGCGAATACAGGCAACAAGACTCGGGCGTAAGAAAAGCGATCAAATAGCGACCCGATCAGCTTGTCTGCGTCCATGTCGGTTCGTAGCGGCATACGGACCAGAGTTGCTCTGCGATCATCGGTTATCCATGAGTCCGCATCCTCAGGGATTGCTTTCTCCACCGGGAGTAGGCCTCCGGCGATGGAGAATGCGATGAATCCACTCACTACAAACGGGGACGACGAGACTAGGTGGACGGACTTGAAGCCGAGGCCGAAGCGACCGGTGGTCGAGGACAAAGAACCTTCTCTCGGTGATTCGCCAGGTTTGTTGCTCAGGTTCAGGAGCATCATGAAATAAAGATCCTGGTCCCACTGACGATCTCGGCCAACCGGGAAGGATGGGCCACCGGTGTCGTTGATCGTGCGCCCCCAATGCATCACGTCAACGGTGAGAGTGTTGCTTATCTCGTCAACCCTAACGAGGAAGCGGCGGCTGGCACTTGGCATAGGCCCACCCTTGATCTCGGTGGCCTGGGCGAGCGCGTCGTCGGCGTTCTGAGCGAGTTCTAGCAGCACGCTGTCTGGTCGATAACCGTAGCGGCGCATCATCTGGTTGACCCGTTTCCAGACAGAGTTCCGATGTTCTTCCAGAAGTTGTGCCAAGTGTTTTAAGGATTTCCGCTCTCGCCTGATTGTCATGTCCGAGGGTGCTTGCTCCCGCTTCCTCTGCGCCTGCTCCGCTTCCCTCAGAGCAACCTGGAGAGGCTCTATGTCTCCAACATTGATTTGTCGTAGCGTGAGTGGAAGGTGTGCCTTGATTGAGGCGAGCACAGGAAGGAGGTCTGCTTGGGCACCCTCGGCCCATTCACGCCACCAATTCTGTACCTGCTCGCGGTCAAGTTTGAGATAGCTGACAACCCATCGCTCGACCGTGCCGCCGAGTAGTTGCATGAGTTCAGAGCGGGTGCGGTATCGCGGGTTGATGTCACGCAGGCTGATCTGCCAGAAGGGGCCAAGGGGAGCAAGCGCACCTGCCGATTGGCGATCATACCAAACAGGGTCGGTTGCAAACAGGGTATCTGTGTCGGGCTCGGCTTCCATCCCCACCCAATACCCGATGACGTTGGCAGTCTGAACTGTATCTCCCCGCGAGACGTGGGGTGAGATCCAGACACTTAACGTTTCTGAGTTCACCTTCAGGGCATCATGTACGCGATCAATGCTTAAATCTTGTCCTAGCCACTCCTCTGTGAGGTCCGAGATTGTGTTATGCAAGCCGGGTCCTAACAGGCTAAGGAACGCGCCCACGGCACCGTGCGGAACTCGGTTGCGCCAAGGATCGAAGTAGTTCTTCAAAGTGTCCAAGGCGCACTCATTCTTGTATTTTCCGCCAGGTGACGGTTGGGGCGGCCGGTCGTCATCGGTCAATCGCAGAGCCGGACGGAGGTCGGACACCAGCAGGTGCTTGCGAGCAACGCCGGTCTCGGTTCTTGCCACCCCGGGCGCAGCGTGCCAATTGCCGTCCTGGGTGGGCAAGTCAAGGCTTGGCAGGACTTTCTCGAAGAAGTCGTTGGTATCTGAGAAACAGGCCAAGAGCCTCCTGAACGTGTGCCTGCCTGCAGAACCCTTGGGCGGTCGGTTGGCGGAAAGTTGCCTTAGCACTTCGATCTGGTGTACCCAGGGAACGGCCCCGCAGAGTGATCTCGCCAGCTTCTCAAGAAGTTGGCGATCCCCGTTGCCGAGGAGTTGGCGTACAGTGTGGAGCAGTTTCCAACCGCGATGGCTGCCGACAAGTGTCGTTTCCAGGGCGCAGGAGATCAACGACCCGTCGACCCGATCTGGCTCCGACATAACGAGCCAAGCGCCGCCATCCACCTGCGCTACCCGGTCAGGATCCAAGGCGTCGGCTAGGCGTTCTATCTGGTTTGCGCGGCACATACGTCCGAGAACCTCTCGAACCACCGGCTCCGCCGTCTTCCAAGTCTGTGGATCGACGGCATCGGGGAGCCGATGATCGCCGAAGGCCCCGTGTTCGGCTAGATCGGCAACGGCGTAGAGGACTTCTTTTGGAGCAATGAGCACAGCCTCCGGGGCAAGGCCCTGACCATGACGGTCCGGCAACCAAGGTATGGTCTTCAGTAGTTGCCGTAGGTCGGAGTCGCGCGGCAGACCAGGCCTGCCATCGCCGGAACGCAGGTGACGGACGATCCGGTCGCCGAAGCACCACGGGCGTGAGTCCTCCAGCATGAGCCGAAGAATGTACCCATCATCCAACTCCGGAACAGAGTCATAGAGGTGTGAGACTTCGGGCTCGGGATCAAGTATCCGTACAGAGTCGCGGAGTTCTGGAGGCAGGTCTATCTCGCTAGCTGTTCGCCTAATACGCACCGCGCGGTCATCGAGAGCTCCACGCATTCCGTCGATGTACCGGTGCAGTGGCATCTTGCGCCAGCGTTGTTGTAATGCCGGGTCCGCGCTGTGTAAGTGCTTGAGCAGGATCAGTGCCTCGTCGTCCACTAGCGTCGTCCAATCCACCTGGCTGACCAAGCATTCATCGAGGAGTCGATGCAGCGCTTCAAGATCGGCCTGACTCACAGAGAGAGCCTTGAGGTTGTTTTGCGGAAGCGAACCCACCAGCCGCCGCTCAACGGCCCGCCACGACTGGTCGAGTAAGCGCAGCAAGATGAGCAGCGGGCTTCGAGGCTTGCCGCGATCCTGGAAAAGTTCTGTGTCAAGTCCGACTACGTCGGCAGCATGCCCGGCAAGGAGCGCACGCGCAGCCAGGTGAACATTGGGGTTGCTGCCTGAAGTATTCGACACGAGACGATGAAGCAAGGGCCTTCGAGAGCCGGGCTCAGCGAATTCTCTGGCCTGAAGCACTGTATCGGCGAGAGCCTCAGGCCCCGGAGTCGGCACATCGGCACTTATAGTCACCACAACATCACCGCTCACCAACCAGACAGGCGCATCGAGCGCTGTTGCGAGGTCCTCAACGGCAGCCTTGTCTCCCCTGTCGAAAACCCGGCGGTTCTCGATCCGGAGACGAAGATCGGCGACGGACCAGGCTTCATCCTTGTCATCCGGCAGCCTGGTCGCTCGGAAAATCGGCAGCCCGCGAAGAACGGCGGGCAGGTGACGCTCGGGCCGTACGGAAAGCAGCGTCTCGGCGAGAAGCAGCCTGGAGCGCCGCAATCGCTCGGACTCTCCGCCCGCCTTCAATAGGTTGCCCAACTCTAAGAGCGCACGGTCCAGTTGACCGATGTCAAGGTCTAGTGTCTGCTCCGAATCTCCTGACCGGCGTCCGACCGGTAGCAGGAACAGCCCCTTCCCAAGTACTCCATCACATTTGGCGAGCTCCTGTACGGCCTGACGCGCGTCCACGTCCGTTTCGACAAGCCATCCGTCCGGGATGTTCTTGCACAGATTGCGCCACTCATCCCGCAGCTCCTCACGAGTTTCGCTAGCTAAGGACTGCCTGGTAGTGGGAGTAAGAGCGCCTTCGCCGAGCCGTTGCACAAGCCATCGAATGAAGACCCCCCCCCCCCGAGCGTCCTCGGGACCGTCTGGGCCGAGGATGTGATTTGCGACTTGAGTGACCCACCTCAGCGATTCGACAGATTCGAAAGCGCTTACAGGAATGCTCTTCAGGAGACGTTCTATATGACCAACGGTCCAGTCGCCAAGGTCGCCGGAGAGTCGTGGCGCGGTGTCCTCGATGAACAACGTATCGTCCACGGCCTCCCTACAAGAAGCCGAGAAGCGCTCGCGAACGCTCTCCGGTGCCTCACGCCATCTAGGGAGCGAGAGGACTTGGCGCGCATCAGCGTCCTCAACGCTTATAACCGCCCAGTGCACCCCGTCCTGCGCAAGTACCGGCAGGAGCCAATGCTGTCGCGTCACCTGCGGCCGGCGGTCTCTGAGCATGTCTGAGTCGACGATTTGTTCCATCAACTCTCGAGCTATGCGCTCGTCGACGCCTTCAACCGCTTCGCCGAGTGCGCGTGGTAACAGAGGAAGCAACAGTTCTTCGCATAATCTGCGATTCCATCGATCACGTATGTCGCCATCGCCCGGGTGATCGCCCTCCTGGTCAGTAACTCCCGGAATGGACCTGCGATCCTGCGAGGGCCAGAAGTAGCCGTGCAAGATGATGTCCCAGGCGGGCGAAGTCCCGTCGCTCTCGACGATCGCGCTGGAACTCGGCTCAGGATGGTCATCAAGCGGAAGGAACACGGCCCAGCGCAGCCGCATCCCCAATGGGTGGGCATCAGTTTCTACGGGTCGAAGGACCGTGACTGCGGCGTGTGCAAGTGCCTTTCTCGGACTCAACTCATGGCGACCGTTTCGATCCACAGCGATCTGTGGCCAATCCTTGGGGTCGCGAAGGTTGCTGAGAATCGTGCCGTCAAGCGACTCGATTCCGACCACGGACCACTTCGATGTCGTGGAAGCAATCTCGCCACCAAAACGTCGCTCGGGAAACCAAGTGCTTTCCTCCTGGTAGCGCCCTAGCCACCTGCTCGGTGGTCGAGAGACGCTCATCAGCGTCACGCTGTCGCCAAGCGTCTCGGGATTCGTGGCACGCCGCGTATCGATGCTCTGGAGATGCCCACACTGTGCCAGCAACAAAGCAGCAGACGTTGAAGAGTCGAACCAGGAGCAAATCTCTTGAGGCCCTGTACAACGATCCGCCAACCAGTACCGACCGCCGGTTCCCCGATCGTGCTCGTTGCGCCGCAGTGGAATCCACAGCAGCAGGCCGTCGTCTGTCTCTCCAAGCAGGTGCTTTGCGGCGACCCGAAGCCTCTGTCGATCTTCTTCTACTACCTCGTCCCAATCAGGGAAAAGGGGATCACCTCCCCCGTCCTCGCCGGTGCCGTACCATGGGTTGAGTACCCCCGGCCACCACTCGGATTGGGCGGCACCGATATAGAGGAACGCCTCGCAAAGGTGGAAGACGCTCTTCAGTCCAATCCCGAACGTTCCGATCTTGCCGACATCTCCCTTCTTCGATCCACCGATGGCCTTGCGCAGCGCCTTGCGATCCTTCTCGGGAAACGGCCCGTCATTGGCGACCAGTAGTGCGGGACCGCGGAGCAGACTGTTTTGCGCGTCGCGCCAGCCGTCTTCCAGCACCACGAGCGTGAGTCGGCGCGCCTCGGCATCATCGGCGTTCTGAACAAGTTCGCGGAAAAGTGTGCGTCCATCCCCCGGATCCCTGTAGACGTCAGCCAAGAGTGCCTGGATTGCTTCGATTTCGTCGCGGGGGTCGCGCACGAATCCGCCGATATCGGGCGAGCGCTCCTCTCGGCTCTCGGTCATGTCCAAGGCTCTCTTCTCAATCAAGTCCACCCAGTCTAAGCGTGCGGAACAGCTGGTCCTCGGAGGACGGCAAAGAAAGTTTTGAACTGTGCTTTATACCGACAAAGTGAAATACGGAGTAACGGAGGGAAACGGGTGGGTCGCCCGGGACTCGAACCCGGAACCTGCGGATTAAGAGTCCGTTGCTCTGCCA